>CAZFYV010000036.1:0-19179 GCA_964523195.1 uncultured Pseudobdellovibrionaceae bacterium | reverse complement strand
GAATGGAGAGTCCTCATAGAGACCAGTGACGGCCGCGAGATCGGCCGAATCAATTTTGACGTCTTTAAAGGTGAATCTGAAAAGATTAGGAAATTCCAAAGCGAATGGCACTAATTCCGTGCCTCTCAGCCAATTTGGGGCCCAAAATCCCCGAAAAACCATGAATTTGAGCTCATCCCCCCATAATTTCGATCTGAGTGGCCCAAGCTTTGCTCTTTATAGGGGCAGGAGAGAAAATGGCACTCGGTATAAGTTTAATATTTTCACTGGTTCTACTGGTTTCATTCGATAAGCTTTCGACAGCTTTAATAGCGGCATCTAGCTGGGTATTTCTTAGCTGCGTATTGTTCGTCTAAGCCACCCCCCTTACCCAACTGTTAATCAAAAAAAGATTTAAAGATTCCAGCACTTCTGGTTATATTGTTTTTTTAAGGAAACAATGTGACTCGTATACTCATCATTCGATTTACCAGCTTTGGGGACATACTACAGGCGACTGCTGTCTTGCCTGGAATAAAAAAACAGTTCCCAAAATGTGAAGTTCATTGGCTTGTAAAAGAAAACTTCAAAGAAATTCCCGAACAAAATCAAAATGTCGATTTTGTATGGAGCCTCCCTAAGAAATCCAACATTTTCTATATTCTCAAACTTGCTTTTCAGATACATGACCATGAGTTTTCTCATATCTACGATGCCCACCGAAGCTTGAGATCATTAATACTGGTCTGGGTGTTAAAATTGTTAAACCCATTTAAAGTCCTCCATGGTACTCAAAGAACTAAGTTTTTGAGCCGTTCTAAATTTCGATTAAAACGTCTTTTACTATTTAAGTTCGGGATCAACAAATTTCCGAAACCATTTATTGGAAGCCAATCATTTATTGAACCTCTAAAGAAATGGCGACTGGACTTCGCACTCGAAGCCTCAGGGTTAGAGTTTACTAAAGATCAGCAAACAAAAGTCGATGAGCTCTTAAAGGGTCACGGTCCATTTATCTGCATGGCCCCTTCTGCCGCATGGCCATTAAAACGCTGGCCAGTGGATCACTGGAAATCACTCGTTAAAACACTCGCATCGGAGAGAATCGTACTTTTAGGTGGCCCACAAGATGAGTTTTGCGAAGATATCAGAGAAGTGAATCCTGAAAAAGTACTCAACCTTGCAGGAAAATTGAGTTGGATGGAAAGCATCTATGTCGTTAGCAAGTCGCGAATACTCATTTCAGGAGACACTGGAGTTCTTCATGGTGCAGACAGCTTAAATCATCCTCACATAGCACTCATAGGACCAACCGCTTTTGGATATACGGGAAGAAACAAAGGCAGAACTATGGAACTCGATCTACCATGTAAACCCTGCTCTAAAGACGGTCGCGGAAAATGCAAAAACAATCTCTACCAAAAGTGCATGGTGGAATTGAGACCTGATGATGTTGCCCGCGAATGCAAAGAGGTCCTAACAAGTGTTTAGTCTATTTTACCGCTTTATAGTTTCGCCCCTGGCTTTTTTAGTTCTCCTACCCATTTTACAAGCCGTAAAAATTGGGAGCCCAAAGTTTCGAAAAACCTTATCTCTTAGAATCGATGAAACCTGGAAAACAAAGTCACTTAAAAACCCTGTTTGGTTTCACTGTGCCTCCGGCGAATACGAATATGCAAAACCAATAATACGTGCCCTTAAAGAATTTAGGCCTGACCTGGAGATACTGGTCACATACTACTCGCCCTCGGTCGAAAATCAACTCAAAAAAGCCAAAGACATTGACCTAGCACTCCCCCTTCCTAGAGATTTGTTTTTTGAAATGGCTCAGTTTATCCAAAAACAAAACCCAAAATGTTTACTCATCTCTAGAACAGATACTTGGCCTGAGTTAGTTTTTCAATCTCGTCAATTGGGTGTACCTAACCTCCTTTTTTCTGCAACCCTTTCTGAGCAAAGCACCAGGGGAAGGGGTCTCAGTCGACTTCTCTATTCAGAAGTCTTTAACCAAATAAACGACATTTACTGCGTTAGTGAAGCCGATCATCGATCATTTTTAGGTATGGGCGTAAAAACAAATATTGAAGTCTCCGGTGACAGTCGATTCGATCAAGTTCTTCACAGAGTTGAAAATGGAAAAGAATTCTGAATATCTCAAAATATATGGAAATCCCATAAAAGATTCTCTCTTTAAAAACATCGACAACAGTATCATCGTAGCTGGCTCTACTTGGAAAGAAGATGAATCAGTCTTAGTAAACTCAAAGTTTTTAACACAAAACCCTGTTTCCTGGGTCATAGCCCCACACGAACCTTCTGAGGATCACCTCGATCACTTAGAAGCCGAGCTCGCTAAATCTGGATACAAGAGTGATCGCTACACAGATATTGAGTCTTGGGATGGAGAATCTGTATTGATCATTGATTGCGTCGGAATCTTAGCAGATATCTACAAATTCGCAGACTTTGCTTTCGTTGGCGGGTCTTTTAAAAAAACCGTTCACTCAGTTATGGAACCTCTTGCTTGTGGGTGCATCACTTTTGTTGGCCCCTATCACGAGAATAATCGAGAAGCCTTAGAGTTTAGAGCTCTTCCAGTGGCAAATTCCCGAGATTTGAATGTCGTTAATTCGTTCACATCTCCAAGTGTACTTGCTCAAAATTTGGATACTTGGTCAGGACAAGATCTTGCCCCATATAAACAAGCGATCAAAAATGAAGTTATAAGTAAAAGCGGAGCAAGCCAATCCGTCTTAAATTGGATAGCTAAGGTCATAGAATAGATTTAGTACATTTCATTAACTTTTTCTGACTCATCGGTGATGGTATAAAAGCCAGGGAAAGTGGGCGTCACTGACTTATAAGCCGACTTTAGAGTCTCGAGAGGCAGTCCACCTAAATCGATTTCTTTTGTACGAGCTTCGGCAGGTGTTAGCTTTCTCCAGTCTTTCTTCTCCTCATCCCATTCTGCATGGGTATAATCGATTAGACTAAGGAATCTCAGATAATCTTGTACACCTCTAATAGCTAACAGCCAAGGGTGGTTGACTAGATCAGCCGTATCTAACATATCACCTTCTGTAAAGTGCTGAGTGAAGTAGTAATAGGTTTCTCGTTGCTCTAATGGCTCAGTCTCTCTCTGCCCAGTACACAACATTAATCCTCTCGAAAAGATATTAATGAGCTCCTGCTGCTTATCGAGTAAGCGCCTGTTTATCATATCTAAAAAGCCTGAACCTCTAATAAAGTCAGTTGTAAATTTAATAACTGCGCAGTACTCGTAGTCAGAGAACGTAAGATTAATATGCTTTTGTTGCGAAGCTAAGTAAGTACCACTGGAAACATTCGCTCCCGCTTTAATATCACTACTCGTTGACCAGGATCTTTGGAATCCACCTTTAACTCCACTGAGAATACTACCAAAAAGTGGAACTTTATCGAGGAAGCCAAGGAGATCACCTAGATCTCCACCAAATCCAACACTCCAAGCATCTGAAAGGGACTTACCACGTCCAAATCCAAAGTTAGTACCCGTTTGGAAGTTCAACGCCATACCACCTTTAGGCAAAAAGGTGGCTGTCTTGTAAATGCGGAGCTTTTGATCGATAGAAAACACGCCATCTGGGTAGGTCTTTTCACCGGACGTAATCTCTTGATTACCTTGAACAACACAGGCTTCCTGTAAGGCCTGTCTCTGAGCTTCTTCGTCACCAGAAAACATGGAAACCACATCTCTCTTTGGACCATCAATCAAATAGTTCACAAAAAGATGACAGAAACGATGGACTCCTACGAAATCCATTTTCTTATTTCGAATTAAATCAACTAGAGCTTCATCTTCTAGCTGCTTCATCTCAGTTCTTGCACCACTCACATTATTGATCTGAATTTCTTCATTCAAAAGCTCTTTAAAACTTGCTGACGGATATATCCCCAATACTGGGTTTATTTTTTCAATCTCTTCCTGGGAGAACTTGGCGTCCACAGGCATTTCATCGTAAACCTGTGCGTATTCTAAGTTCATGCTCTCAGCAAAGTTAGCAAACTTAGAGGCTTCTTCCATCTTGGATTTATACTCACTTTCAAGCTCTCTCCACTCAGGGATAAGTTCAGTAACTGTCTTATCCTCTAAATGTCTGACATCCTGAAAGTACTTTGATTGGGCCTGCGGATTATCTGGATCGCCAAAGACACCACTAGTTCGTGCAATTTCGTATTTAGCTTTGATTTCATCTTCCACAAGTTCATTACAATCACTGTTCTCACACTGAACTTCTTCCAAATCACTTGTCGGTCTAAAAGAAGCTCCAAAAGAATTATTGATCAGGACTAGCGGCGCTAAGAACGTTCTTGCCTTTAATCCCGACTCAGAAGCATTAACAAGTGAATCTAAGTCTTCAACACCTTCCGGACGAGTTAACTTCACCATATAGGAAGGATCGAGTTGAGTTTCATCAATAGTTGCTATTTCAACTAAGAGCTGTGATCTAATTCTCATTAGTCTGAGGTCTCGCATGCTGAACTCTACGTTGGTGATGATCTTATTGTCTTGAACGCGAACAAGCTTTTTCACAACACTTATGTACTGTGACGTTTTTTCACGTCCCTGCTCATCTTTCTCATTTCGTTCAAAATAATCTTTTTGTAGGGCAAACTTAATAAGATACACACCATCACGAAGAGGCTCTGTCGCATTTCGACCACGAGTAATCGAGTTATACCTAAGAACTCTTGGAGTCATATAGAACTGTAACTTCTTTTTGATTTTCAAAGTTAAGTATTCATCGATCTCATACCTAAACTGAAGCGCATAGTAATGAAAACCCGGCAAGAAAAACTGAGAAGATGGCTTCTTCAACTGGTTCACTGCTTCAATATACGAAGGCTCAACCGCCCTAGAGTCGAAACCGAATGTCCATCCGAAATCCCATGGGTTGAGAATCATGGTCAAATCTTGTTTAAACCCAGAACGATGTCGTATGGTAACGATTTGCTCTTGAAGCTGTTCAGGCTGGTAGTAACTGTGTTTTCTTTGGTCAGTCCAGTTAATACATCCCTCAGAATTTGTTTCAACAGGCAGAGATGTATCAGATTCATGTCTATATACGATAAATTTCTCACCAAGCACACGCTGACCATTCAGTGGATTCTTAACACAAGTTTCAACTCGAAATTCAACGGTTCTGGATGTTGATGTTTCACCAGGAGCGATTCGAAGAAACCTAACGTCTAAATTTTTAAACTCAAAAGCATTGGCTCTAATAAAATTAGAAGGAATCTGATCTTGAGTAAGAACAGCAGATAAAACTCTTGATCGATCTAAATAGGAGTCCAAAGTAAATGAAGTTCCTGCACCATAAGTGTAAGGCCTAACTTCACCACTTCCGCCAGAGCTCAATCTCTTGTAGTCACCTATGAGGAATACGCCTTCAAAAGCCTTCAAGTGATTTGGAGCATTCACAGGCTCAATATGAAGGGCTATTTCGATCTGCCCAAAAGTACTTTCATAATAAAGCAAGCTTTTCATACTTACTCGTACTCGACCATTTTTTACGATTCCTCGTGCTCGAGAAGGCCGATCTTTCTGCGAAAGCAGAGTCCTAATCTCACTACCATTCTCGCTGGTAACAGCAACTATATAAGGAGTAACGACAAACTCGCCATCGTTGAGAGGTATCTCTTTAGTCTGACCATTGATATTTCTCACCAAAACTTTTGGTGAAAAAGCCAAATCCATATTGAGCAACGTTCCTGCCGCGCTCACTTCGGTCTGGGTGTGCATTGAATTAATGTTTTCTATCCAAAGATACCTTGAACTAACTTCATCAGACTGATTCAAGCCAAACAAAGCTCTTCTAACTGTATCTTCACCGTCAGCTAATTGATCAGGTGGAATAGTATGATGACGTAAATCCATGACCTCTTTAATTCCAGAATCATGTGTAGAAGCCCAAGGATTAATCGCAAGTCGCACCGATCTTGTACCTTCATAAAGGCCCACAGCCTCAAATTTCCTCTCTATAATAATATACTTCGAATCTCCCAAGAAATTGTAGGAAATCGGCTCGGACCAGTTAATACATCCATTTTCATCAGCCTTCACTTCTCTTTCGAGATCATCTTCATGAACTTTAAATTCGTGACCTCGAATCATATTCTGTGTGTGCTTATCACTAAAACAAGCTTTGAAGTTATATATTTTTGACTGAGGAAGTTTTAATCCAGCACTTGAAACGCTTACTGCTCCGGAGCCAGTAATCTCTCGGATATAGAAGCCAACTTGAGACTCAGCAATCGTTCCTCCATAAGGATCTTCGACACCATCTTTTGTCTGTGGTTTCACACAGGAAACCGACAGCATTGCAAGAACTGCAAGGCTTACTAAAAGCAATAAAATGTTTGATCGCTTAGAGTAGCTTGTCATATAGCGTTTCTAACCTTATTCCTAATACTCGCTGGTCACTTTGATTTGCAGTTGGATTAATCAACTGCGCTTCTACGTAACTCATCGATAAGTTAAAACCTAACTTTTTAAATTTGAGCCCTATCTTGGCTCCAAATCCTTGGCGATTGTTGTGACCATATGCCGAACTGTTATAAAAAGCAGGTGTTACATCTGATTCTGTAAAAAAGTAGTCCCCAACTGTGGATATTTCAACATCCTTGAAGTTGAACCGAGCGCCACCAAAGGTGTATTGGCCTTGGTTAAAAGCCTCGGGAGCTTCCGAGTTAGTAACTATAAAAATTCCACCCAAGAGCGTAAAACGTCGGTGCAATTTAACCTTCGACTCCGCTCCGTAAGCCCAGCCATTGAACTCATATCTAAAGGCTGAATCATTGGGACCAATTTCAAATACGGTATTACCCTGCAAGGCACTGTCTTGAGCAACCGCCGAAGGTAAATCAACGAAACTAAAATGTCTTACATACCCTGTTAGAGAAAACTCCTTAGCAGGCTTTACTGTCACTTCAAAAGACTCCGTAAAGAAATATGGAGTTTCTTCCTTTTCAATGGCACGAGTAGAAAGAGTCGTTGAAGTTGGAATCGCTTGAAGAGCCTTAAATTTAGCTCTAAAGTACTTGCTCTTAAATCTGATGAATTGAGACACGCCAGGAAAAGCGCCTTTTGAAATCAGATTTGGCATTTTACTATTGTTTCCGAGAGCACCGGCCTCGAGTCCTAGATTGTATATAGGCGTCCATCGTACGATAGCCTCACGAACTTTAAATCCATTGACTGGTGTGTACTCTCCAAAGCGCGACTGACTTCTACCAGTCCCCAAACGAGCTGAAACATCGCTTCGAAGACTCAATGAAGGAGCGAGACGATAACGAAGCTTAGTTTGGGCACTAAAAATTGAAAGTTGCGCCGTATCTGTTTCGTTTTCATAAGAACGACCGTCTAAACCCAATCTCCAAAGAAGCCTTAATTTTTTTGCAGTACGAGAACGTTTTTCTGGTTTGAGACCAATTTGATTGCGAGTCTTGAGGCGAACTCGCTTGCGCTTGCTCTTGGTAGCAGCGTAAAGGCGTTGTTTTTTGAGGGTTTTTTTAGACGTTTTAGCTTGAACTGGATTGAGAAACGAAAGACTGAAAAACAAAAAGGTACCCGCCATTACCCAGAGTAATGGTCGTAAGAGATCAAACTTCGGGGTGCCGAAATTTGTAGAATCCGTCAAATTAGTACTCATCAATTTGTTCCTCAAAAACAGTGATTTCATTAGAAATCAAAGGGGTCTCAATCCACCCTTTTGTTATTCAAGAACCGTACAATTTGGGACCACTGGTAAAGGCTTGATATTCCGCCTCTTTTACAAAAAGTCCCCAAGTTGATACCGGCAAAAACTAGTACAGGGACGCAATTTGTTACGCTCATTCTGAAATTGCAAAACACTAAAAAAACTGGACTTTCTAGATCTTATCCCCATCGATGGGGATAAGATAAATGGGCTGCAGAAGATCACTGGGAGTTTGCAAATACAGATTCTATAAATTCCAAACTTCTAATACCAAACCAAGAGTAAGATTCGCCGTCTACAAGAGCACTAGCAAAGTCCAATTCAGCGATCCAGTCTCTTTCTTTCGAAAAAGGATAAGGCTCTGAGGAAAAGAGAAGTAAATCTGTTTTAGGATTTAAACTTTCAATATCTATTTTTGGATATGATTCTGAAAATTTCTTAAGGGTGTTGCTAAATCCCAGCATAGACAGCATCGAACCTATAAACGTATCTCGATCGACAACCATCAATGGGTCTTTCCAAATTACATAGTAGATGTTTTTGGTCGAATCCGAGGGCTTTTTAACCCACTCTATGATACCGGGAATTTCCGCTAGAGGTCTCTCTGAAGCTCCAGAGATAGAACTAATCCGTTTCCAACGCTGAGCAAATTCTCTAAGAGTTTGGTTATCCAATATCTGATTTAAACTTTCAATCTGTGTAGAAACATCATCTACGGATTTAATATGAGAAGCCCACCATTTTGTATTACCAATTTTTTCGATGAACTCTTTTGGATTTTCTTCCTGATCTAAGATAATCAGATCTGGTTTTAGATTCATTAGCTCCTGTGACTTTAGGTTCTTAGTCCCTCCCAGTGCAGCTATAGAACCCACTTTGCCTTCAGGATGAATACAAAATCGAGTGCGCCCTACAACATCGACTCCGGCACAAATTAATGTCTCAGTCCAAGAAGGGACTAGACTCACGACTCGCATGTTTCAGAGCTTTCAGGGGCCTTAAATCCGTAGGGACAATGACGACAACTACTCTTACAGCAGTAACCTCTTTTAAGGTGATAGGCTTCGGACATAACCATCAGGCCATTTTCAAAATAATAATCCTCTTCCTCTATACCTTTAGCAGAAGTCTTAACATTTTCGGATTTAGGTTTGATCTTATCTGACATCAAAAAACATCTAGCAAATTTTTAAGCTTTTGTACATATAAGCTTATCTCTGAACTTCGACATTTTTCTCATTACAAACTGGTTGAAGGATTTCCATAACCTGCTGAGATGTAAGCTTGATTCGCGCCCAGAAGTCCAGAGACGGCCCCTCTGGAGTCGGTTTCTCCTCTGTGGCTTCCGGCTCGCTAGCTTCGGCGGTGGCTTTTTCGGCAGATTCATCATTCCCTGCAGTTTCTGCGGCGGGCTCTTCCACAGGAGGCTCGCTTCGATCGGGCTCCAAATCAGGACGATAACCTACGAATATACTGCTCTCAGAATCCGCACCCCTTCTCTCTTTTTCGGGAAGGCAGACATTATATTTTGTTTCATCTTGCAAGCCTAACCAGAACCCAACTTGGCGAAGGAGATTTCTACAGAAGGGCTCAGAACTCTCGAGTCCACATGAAGAAATACATATTAAATCATCTTCACGACAGGCATCTCTACACTGTTTGGTGCCGTTAAAACTCATCTCAGAGGACGTTATCGTATCTTTGATGGAAACTCTTAGATCGTCTTTTTTCTCGTCGTCATCTTTATATTCTGGCCGCATATCAACGAGGTAGAGATCATTAGCATTGTCAGAGTCATTAAACTCAAAATTTAAAAAGAGAGCTCTTTTTTCAAAAACCCTTTTGATATTGTCGATACATGAATTCATCGGACTGGAAAAGAAAGTTCTAATTCCGTCAAACTCAGCTTCGGTAATCGACTCATCACCAGTCAAATTCACTTCCACCTTGATTTGAACCAAGTCATTTTTGCGATTCAAAGTATACTTTGGCTGCACTCCTGAAACTTTTGGGTCTTCGCCTTGAATTTGAACACAGTCCGAGGAGACTTCTGTAGGGCGAACCAGCTTTCCATCGCTTTCCGATAATGTTAGCGCACATGCTTTTACAAATTTCCGAGCTTTACCTGGAGAAACCAATGAAATCTCTACGGGGCGTTTTGCACGATCTGGAGCACAGGCCACTAGTAAGCCACTGAAAAGTGTTGCTACAACCAAACTGGTAAAAACAAGTAGTCGAGTTATAGGCATGTTTTTTAAGCTAAAATTCATCATAGGAGATTTCATCGAAAAATAACTTTGCAATACCCTGACCAAGATTTGGGCCACCTTAGCCTCTAAAAACTGCTAAGTTTTCAAACACCTCGACGCAAAATTGAGCAGGATTTCTAAATTAAGTTTGAATGAAATTAGAAGCTTTACATCCAGTTTACCTTCTCCTTTTCCCTGTAGAACCCCATTTGGAGGCTCTTTCAGGACCTAAGACCCTAAAATGACTCATATAATTAAGCCTCTTCATTTTACGTTTGTTTACGGGACAGACTGCTGGATTATTGTAAAAGTGTTCCTATTCCAGCAGCTCGTTGACCTGAATAGTTCAGGTGATAAAAGAGATTTGGATCGAGGGGGCTATGATCGAATCGCAGTTTAATCTCATAAAATTAGTTATTGCCGCATCGCTATTTGGACTGTTCATTAGCTTTAGCCAACAAAGCCTAGCAGCCCCAAAAAAAGACAAAATAGAACTTCCTCCAGTCGAAGTCCAATCACTCGTGATTTCAGATTCTGAACTGCGCATTCCTTTTAGATACCCGGGCCTTGTAAAGTCTCAAGTGACGGGAAAGCTTATTAGTGAAACTCAAGGGATCGTGACAAAAATTAGAAAAGGCCTTGGTGATCCAGTAAAAAAAGGCGAAGTCATTTTCTATGTTAAGAACTATCAAGTGGGACTAAATTTTAAAGCCTACGGTGTGCGCGCGCCAGTCAGCGGAGTCATTGGCCAATTAGACGTGGAAGTCGGTAAAGCTTTGAAGCCAGGGCAAATACTCGGCGAAGTGACTAGGCCGGATCTGCTCAAAGTTATCGTAGAAATTCCTGCTAATGACCTATCTCAGATTCAAAAAGATTTTCATTCAGATTTCAAAACTGAAGAAAAAAATATCCCTTTATTTATTAAAGGTATTTCACCAACAATCAATTCCAATACCGGTACGGCCCAAGCTGAACTGCGCTTAAAAGACAATAAAGATTCTAAATATCTTCGCTCAGGTCTTATTGGTGATGTTAACATCATCAGTGGTCCCCAAAAGATCATTACCCTACCGCCAAGAGCCATTATCGCAATTGGATCGAAATTTTTTGTCCGAGTTATCGAAAAGAACGATACGGTAAAGGTCAAAGAAGTGAAAATAGGCCGTTTACTGGGCAAACAACAAGTGATTTTAGGAGGTCTTACTCCTGAAGATGAAATCGTTGTTAAGTCCATGGATCACCTCAAAGATGGCGACAAAATTAAACGCTCCAACCAAAGCACACAGAAAAGCCTGTAAATCGAAGGACTGATTGCATGGAAAAGATTTATAGCCATCCCAAAAAAGTTTTACTGCTTTTATTTTTTTTAACGGCTGTCGGAATTGCTTGTTTTACTAAGTTACCTGTTTCTCTTTATCCAAACTCTAGCAAACCCGAATTCACAGTACGCATTGGCCTAGAAGGGCAAACTCCCAGGGACTTTTTAAACCAATACGGCCCAACAATAAAAGGTATCCTCAACAAAATAGAGGGCCTCGATGAGCTTCAAGTCAGAGCTAACAAATCAAATGTTCGCTTTCGTCTCAAATTCGACTGGGGACTAGACCTCAAAGAAGTTGAAACCGACGTTCAAACTGCAGTTTCCAGTATCAAAGGTTTCTTACCTTTTGAAATCCAACGAAAAGTCGGACATTGGATGCGAAGACAGGGCTCTGGATTTTTATCGATAAGCTTCTACGACGATACAGGAGACCTTTCAAACCTTCAGAAAAAGCTCTACCCTATTTTGATCCCACAAATCCGCAGTCTTAAGGGAATCGAGGAAGCAAATCTTTGGGATCCTAACTCAAAGAACCTTTATATTACTTTAGATCCTAAAAAAATTGCTCAATATCGACTCTCAGTTGCGAAGATCAACAATTTTTTAAGAGGCACTCTCAAAGAATGGAATGCAGGTACACTGCAAATTGATGACACTGTTTACAGTGTTAGTGTTCACAATAAAGTTAAGAACTTTGAATCACTCTCTAATTTAAGCCTTAAATCGTTGGGCCGAAATGGTCTCAAGCTTTCTGATATTGCTAGAGTTGAAATGGCACCCAAGACAGAAGGTAATCAGGTTATGAGGACCAATGGCAAACAATCGCTTATTTTGTTTGTGCGACCTGATAGCGAGGGCAATTTAAAAGAGACCTGTGAAAAGGTCATCAGCATCGTCAACGAAAAAGCCGATGCCTACCCCACCGGAACGAAATTTAGCGTTCTTGTAAATCCAAGCACTTTTGTTAAGTCAGCCATATACAACGTCAAAAAAGATATCTTCTTAGGTGGACTTTTTGCGGTACTAACTCTATTGCTTTTTGTAGGTTCACTACGAGCCTCTATTTTTTCTAGTATTGAAATTCCTTTGGCCATCGTATGGGCTTTTATTCTTATGTACACTTTTGATGTTTCAATCAACTTGATCTCATTGGGAGGATTAGCCCTCACAGCCGGAATGAACATCGATGCCAGTATTGTGATGGTTGAGAATATACTTCGCCATTTTAAGCTCACACCACCCAAAAACAAATCAGAACAGCTTCAGACTGTTATTCGGGCTGCCAGAGAAGTGTTTATTCCAATTTTAAGCTCAACTTTTTCAACTGTTATTGTATTTCTTCCTTTATCTGCAACATCTGGAATAACCTATGCCATTCTCGGAGACTTAGCTAAAGCCGTTGTCTTTTCCCATATATTCTCACTTGTTGTGGCTTTACTCTTAGTTCCTACGATCAGGGCCCATATAAACATCGACGAAAAACCCACAGCTCGTTTTCTAGTGCTTTTTCAAAGAGGCTTTGAGCGTGTATCTTATCTCTACCAGAGCCTACTTTCTACCCTTATCGAGAACAAGAAAGTACGCTTTATATTCTTCACAGTTTTCATAGGGATCTTTGTCAGTAGCATCGCTTACTTTGCACCGAAAGTGAGAAAACAAATTGTAGCCATGCCAAACACTGATGCAATATGGATTAACGTAAATATGGAAGGCATTAAGACCACTGGTCAATTTTCCCAAAGAATCCGACCTGTAGAATACAGTATTATCAATAATGCTAGTCAGTACGTAAAACATGTGTTTTCCAATATCTGGTCGGCCAACAATGGTGGAATTTTAGTTAAGCTTCACGACAAAGATATGATGGACGATGCTTTAAAAAAGGTCAGAGAACTTCTCCCTAAGACACCTGATATGCGTCTTTCAGCTTGGCCCTGGAACCCCTCACGTCTACCGATTCCAAATCCACCAGATTTGCGAATTGAACTTACCGGACCTCCAACTCAAAGAATCGAGCTGACCCAAAAGATGATGATGGAACTCAGAGGTTCAAAGAAGTTTGGATATACCCACGATACTCTTAGAGAAGGTAGTGAAGTTATTCTCAGACCGAAATTTCAGTATATTGATAACCTCAAGAAAACTGGTGGTCCCGACATCAATGAAATTGGAACCCATCTAAGAACTATGCTAAGCGGTCAACTCGTGGGGTATATGTCTACGGATGATGGCGCAAAAGAAATTCAAGTTCGATTTCCCGCCGAGCTCGTTCAATCTATTGATGACCTTAATGCAACTCCAATTCAGGCTGGCAACTGGCTCCTTCCCCTTAATGCTCTAGTTGATATTAGGAACGAAAAATACACTATGGCCCTATATGAAAGAGATGGACGTGAGCTGACCTCTATTCGCACCTTTGTGAAAGGCGAATACGATAAGCAAAAAAAGAGTTTGATTGCTGAATACACCGAAAAGTTCAAAAACCTAGTCTCAGAGAGTGATCTCGCTATGATCATTACGACAGGAGACAAAGAGGTTATGGAAAACCTACAAGGACTACTCTGGGCCGTATTGATTAGTTTCTGTCTGATCGGATTTATTTTATATCTCCAGTTTGAGAGTCTCAAATACGTCGCTATAGTCATGAGCTCGATCCCTCTGGGTATTTTTGGGGTAACCCTATCGCTCTATACCTTTGACTCAACTTGGTCGATCAACTCCCTTTTGGGCGTCATCATGCTGGGAGGGATTTCAGTCAATAATTCGATCTTGCTGGTTAGCTTTTTTAAACAACGGCTAGAATCAGGCCAAAATAAGGTTCATGCGGCCCTAGAAAGCGCTAAGCTTCGATTGAGACCAATCTTAGTGACGAGCTTTACAACTATATTTGCCATGTCTCCAATCGCATTTGGCTTCGGAGAAGGAGCTGAAGTCCTTCAGCCACTTGGTATCGCAGTGAGCGGAGGCATGTTCTTTTCAACCCTATTTACTCTCATAATAATCCCCATCTTAGAGGTGAGCTTTGTTAAAGAACCTACGATCAAAACTGCTTAGTTCTCTACCTTTAGTTTTAATTCTTTTGAGCTTTACTAACTCCCAAGCGGCAACTCAGGCAGGAATTTGGGATAGAGTATTTGAAGCCTTAGACAAGCACCCTGACATCGCAGTCATCAACAACGCCACAAGCTTATCTAAAATCGAAGAGCGCAGAACTCTCGTCGCGAATCTACCTCGAGTCAGCGTTTCTAAAAACTGGTTTGGTGAAAACCCCGATGATCTTAATCAGACAACAACGGGATTAAATGGAGATATTAACCTTTTTAGAGGCGGCCAGAACCTTTTTAACTATTTCGCCAGCTCATCTAGTTATGAAAAGGCATCCATCGACAATTGGCAGCGGATTAATAAAATCTATAGAGACGTATCCAATTTGATTTTTAAATGCCATTTCGAAAATGAACGGCTCAATTGGTCGCTCAAAACTTTGGATCTGAGGAAGAGCCTTGTAACTGTTGCGAAAAAACGCTTTCGAAGGGGTACGCTTCCAGAATCAGAAGTGATCAAGCTTGAAATCGATCTTCAAAATACAGAGTCTCAAATGCAATCACTCAAATTGCGTGCACAGAACTGTCAAGATGAGCTGAGTTACTGGATGAATCGAGATGAGCTAAACCTCAAGCCAGACTTGAAAGTCATCACGCGAATATTGGAGTCCAATCAACTTAAAGGAGATATAGAAGAACACCCCCTTGTGATGGCCAGTCAAAGTCAGTTGGATCAATCGGAATTCAAAAACTACAGTCAGTGGGGTTCATGGCTACCAGAGCTAAATCTCAACTATCAAGAGTCACCTCAGTTCGCTGGACAAGTCTACAATCGCCAATGGCTTTTAAGCCTTAGGTGGACTATTTTCAATTCAGGTCAAAGATTTCTCAATCAACAAAAGTCATCTGTTGAGCTCGAGAACGCAAGATTACAACTTATGTCGACCAAGAAGCGTGTTGAAACTGACCTTAACAAATCACTTCAAAGCCTAAAAGATGCTTCAGTTCAGTTTAATATTAGTAAAACTCGAACTAAGAATGCGAGAAAGCTCAGCCAAAGCAGTATACAGCGCTTTCGTCTGGGAGCTATCAGTGCTAATGAAATTACTCTCGATCAAAACAGATATATCCAAGCGAATTTTCAAAAGATCGACGACCAGGAAAGCCTTATTAGACTATGGATCAATTTTAATTTTTCAAATGGCAGATCGCTAAAGACTGTGCTGAAAAATACAAAAAAATAGAGCCATCATGAAATCATGATGGCTCTACATCCCGCTCCGACGTTCAGAGTTATTTATATTTTCTTACAAACCGAAAAAGCTCAGTGGCTTATCTTCGAACACTTCAGTTATTCTTTCAGGGTTCTCATACTGTTCACGAGTCATGTTTTTACAACGAATGTAATAAACAAGGCCGCCAGCGGTTGCTCCTTCGATTAAACCAATTCCTTCGTCCCCAATTTTGACATCTAAATTTCTTTGAATTGGAATGTAATTATTTTGATCAATATTCTCTAGAATCTCGGCATAATCTTCGCCGTTCATAGATAAAGTCGATGGCCCCCATCCTTGAAACTGACTATATGAGTATGCACTTCTCCTACCATTCTCATCTTGAACCTTAGGGTAGCCATCGTAGTCAGTAGTAGACCTGGCAGAAGCATCGATACTTAGACTCATTTGATCTCTTGCTGCGGATACAGATAGGTTTGTGCTACCTCTTGCCTCTGCCGTAATGGAACTCTTATCAGGCCAGTTTTTCATTCTATAGTTATAGTCGCTCAAACCAGTCGAAGTATTGTGGATAGTTAAGTAAGCCAACTGGAAATGCTCAAATCGAGCTTGATAATAATCTCGATCCAATCGGTCTCGAAGTGGTGGATTACTTGAACTATAGATGATCTTGTCACTCACTTCCTCGAGGCTCAATGGAATACAAGCCACATAGGTGTCCTTATGCATATTTAATGACGATTTAATCTGAGTATCGTTTGAATAAATGGCTGAAGCCGAAAGCTGAAGGTTACCGAGGTCGGTAAAACCAAGCACAGAACTTCCACTAAAAAGCACAGCTAGAACTACAATAATTTGAACGATTTGCTTATTCACTATTAACACCTCAATAACTCACTATTTTTTTGCGTGTAAAACTTGTGGGCTCCTAGTGCACCAGGAATGCCATTCAGGGGGACACAGAACGTCACATTTGAATTTCTTTCAGAACAAACTCACGCTCAATAGAGGGAAACTTAAAATTTTTCAGTTCCAAAGTGCCACCATGGTCCAGTGACGCTTATGGACTCAAAGCGGCAAAATACAACCAAAAATAAGCACTTAGGGGTTGAACTTGTTAACAAGAAGCCTCATTTTATGGGATCAACCACTCTTATATATAAGGAGAGTTTTATGACGGCATCCATGGCTGATTTGAATCCTATTCGCACACTTCCAGACCCATCTGTTTATGGTAAAGGCGATATCATGGTCATATTCGGAGAGCTGTTTGCCCGTGGCTACGTCAATGGAATCGTGGAGGAAGCAGAAAAGGCCGGAATGAAGATCATTTATTCCACTGTGGGCCGTCGAGACAAAGAAAACCAGCTTCGCCCTCTCACCGATGAAGAAATCGCTGAAAAAGCTGGGCCAATTATTAATATCCCCCTAGAAGCCGGCTTCGATATGGTACCAGCTTCAGATGGCCAATCTCCTGTGGACCGCTTATCTGGAGTAAAGATGAGCGCTTGGGAATCTGTAAACCTAGAAGAAAAGCATCTTGAAGAATCTAAAGCCAATGGGCGAGACCAATTTAATGGACGAGTTCAAAGTTGGGTCAGTGAAGTTAAAAAACACCTAGAACCAGGTAAAAATATTTTGTTTGTGCACACAATGGCTGGTGGTGTACCCCGTGCAAAAGTCATTATGCCTACCATGAACAAAGTCTTCAAGGGACGCGGAGATCGCTTTATCCCAAGTGAAGTCTTTTGGAAGTCTTCTATGGGTAAACTTTGCGAAATGAATTTTGTCGAAGTCACTGCCGAAACCTTGAGAACACTCATTAATGAGACCGAGGATATTCGAAAAGATTATGAAGGAAATGGCAATACAGTTTCTTACGTCGCCTATGGATATCATGGTACGGAAGTTTTAGTTAATACTGAATACCAGTGGCAAACCTATACCCCCTATGTTCAAGGCTGGGCAAAGGTTGAACTTGAAAACATCGCTAAAGACTTCTTTTCGAAACAGGTCAAGGTCTGTGTCTTCAACTGTCCTGAAATTTTAACGAATTCCAGTAGTATCTTTCAAGGCCTCGAAGTTTCACTCTACCCTCTTTTAGGTGCATTAGAAAAAGAAGGGGCTGATTCAGACAGGGTAAAGGAAATCTTACAAGACTGCCTTTCAAAACTTAATGAAGATAAAAGCCTCAATGATATCATGAAGTATACAGCTGAGTACATTCAATCGAGCGAGATAATGGCCCATTCAAAATATGAACAGTGGCCACAACACAACTCCAAAGAGCAAATGGAAAAAATGATATCTTCAAGCCAGGAAATCATTTCTTGGCACAAAGATGCTAAAGACCTCTGCAATATGATTCTTTCGGAAGAGGTCTTCAAGTCTTGTGGTGATATCATGTTTAAAGAGAGCGGCCACCCTAAGTCAGCCGTTCAATGGATTGGTCACGATATTATTGCCAAGCAAATTGCAGCTAACTAAGTTTTGCTTTCCTTACTAAAAGTCTAAAGGGTTTAAAAGTGAGTCTCGAGTCGGGTTACAAATGGCATTATAAAGACTTAAAAGTCGTAGGGTACACCCTTGCTGGAACGACCACGAGTTTTGTCATTCCCGCCGCCAGTGTAGCCATCGATGTCGCCCAAGGACTCCCTTTTCAACTAAGAGCGAATAACTTTCTTATTACCCATGGACATATGGATCACGCCTCTGGAATTCCTTATATTATTTCTCAAAAAAACATGGTGAACAAAATGTCGCCAAAGCTTTATATGCTTCCTGCAGTCGCTAATTGCATGGAGGAAATAATGTCTTCATGGGCTAAAATTGAGAAACATCGATACGATTATCAAATCATTCCTGTGGAACTTCACAAAACCTATAAACTTGAAGGTGATTATTCATTTAGGGCTTTTGAGTCCTACCACCGAGTACCTTGTATCGGATACACAATCTTCAAAACTAAAAAGCAGTTAAAACAAGATTATAGGGGCCTTGAAAGTCATGAGATTAAGAACCTCAAAAACCAAGGTACCATCGTTGAAGAAATAATTGATGTCCCAGAGTTCACCTATACTGGAGACACCAAAAGTGAAGTCTTAACTGAAGCTCCTGACTGGGCCCTTAAGAGTCGAGTCTTTGCTATGGAAGTTTCTTTCATGGGCCCTAACCGAACTATCGAAAACTCGAGAGAATGGGGGCACATTCATTGGGATGAAGTTATTCCCCATATTGATCGCCTTCAATGTGAAAAGCTACTGGTTGTTCATTTATCAGCTCGTCATAAATCCCACGAGTTTAACGAAATGGTCAGAAATACAGTTCCAGAAAAGCTCAGGGACAAAATTGCTCTGTTCCCCCGTCCCGTCTGATCAATAGATTTCATTCTTCTATTTTAGGAAATGTTAAATTCCTAGTGACCTGGCTTAAAATGATACAGAGATTATTAAGACATCAAGACTGAAGTCCGATAGGTTTTTAAGAGGGGAAACAATGCCTAAGCACCTTAAAAGCTTAAAACCAAAGAGTCTTGATTACTGGATCCACAGGCTTGAAACCTGTGACCCCAGTGAGTTGGATCAACTTCTTTCCCTCGTTCAGAAAGAACAT
>CAZFYV010000035.1:11168-19337 GCA_964523195.1 uncultured Pseudobdellovibrionaceae bacterium | reverse complement strand
AAAGACCTAGAAGAGTTATTAAAAGGGCAGAATGCACCCGGTGGCTTAGTTAATGTTGTTGTCAAAAAAGATGGATTTCAGACTCGCAATATTTGGGTGCCAGTTAATGGTGGTGGAGCCCTCGATTCACAGCTTAATATTAAGTTGGAGTCAGGTATTGATACCAAAGTTGAATTGAAAACAGCTCAAGATATTCTCAACAAACTTTTTCTTTCTCAGCAATTTGCTCGTAGCCAACAGTTAGAAAGAGCTCTTATTGAAATCGATAAAGTCTTGGAGCAATTTCCTGAGTTTGACCGAGCTATGACAATGAAGGCAGCCATCTATTATGCCAAAGGTGACTTTCAGGAGAGCCTTAAATGGTATGAGTCTGCTTTAGCGATAAACCCTGAATTGAAATCAGCTGTAGAAATGGCGGCCAAGGTTCGCAAAACCTTAAAGTTACCTACGAGATTACCGCCTAGAACTCCAGCGAGTGGTACTACGACTCCTTCTGCTCAACCAGCAGGGAATACGGGGAATTAGTGTTTAGAAGTATTTTGGTCTTTCTTATTTTAAGCTTCGCTTTAAGCGCTTCTGGTCAGAAGAGTAATGTTGGACCATTGAAGCGAGCAGATGTTTTATCTGCTAAAGCGATGCTTGAGAATATGATTGTTCAAAGATACTCCCAAGAATTATCAACTCTTGTTCTAAGAGATCACTTTACAATTGGTGCTCGTGTTGAAATCGTTTCAACGGAACTGGGTAAAGGGCAAAGAAAGCCAGCGAAGTCCTATACTGATTTAGATTTAGGTTATCTCGATGCCGATGTCATGTTTGATAAGTATATGTCACTTGATCAACCTTCAAATCCTCTGGAGAAGTTCTCGGTAAGGTCTATCGATATCCAGGTTGGATTGAGACCTAATATGGGTGAAGAAGCAAAAAAGAATGTTGAAACCTGGTTAAATACTCGAGTTTCTGCGGAGTTTGGTAGAATTGGTAAGGCTCAGGTAAATTTCATTCAAAACCCTCCACTTGCTCCAAAAACACCTGAGCGACAGTTAACAATGATGGAGCAGCTAAAAGAGTTACAAGGTCTTGCTGGTCATTTGATATTGGCTGTTGCGATTCTCCTTGGTGTGCTCTTGTATAAGTTTATGTCTGGAGCTGGTGGTAAAAAAGAGGCTGGTGCACCGATTAGTATCTCCAATAAAATGGAAGGTGGCGGAGCGGGAGCTGGTGAAGGTGATCCTGCAGGTGCAGTCGCTGCCGGTGTCATTGACGTTGATAATGATCCATCTTTGTTAGGTAAGATTGATAATCTTTCTGCACAAATAAAAGACCTGGCACCTAAAATGGTCGGTGAAATTCGCAATGTTGTTAAAGAGTGGTGTGAGCAGGGTGAAGAAGGGCTATATCAATTAGCATGTTTTGCTGAGATCTCGGGAAGTGTTTTGGGGAGTCTTCCAATTCCTGCTGAGTACAAGAAAAAAATGGGTGATGTCTTTGCTTCTATGCATGAAATGGGAACAGAGAGAAAGTTCAATATAGTTAATCGAACCTATTGGGACTTGGTCGCTTCTTTGAATTTGGGTACAGATTCCCTCCACAGACCTTTCTCTTTTGTTGGTAAGGCTCCAGTTGGTACTGTGAGCAAGGTACTACTTGGAAATGATCTGGATATTCAGACAATTGTATCTCTATACATGCCAGAAAGTATGCGCAGAAGTTACTTCTCTGGCCTTGAAAACGATAAGAAAATTGAATTGCTCAATACTGCAGCTAAATTAACGACAATTAGCCAAGAAAACCTCAGTCAGATCGAAGAGCAGATCGCCCCATACTTTGGTGAGCAGGTTGATGAAAATCAGGTATCACTTTCTTTGACCCTGCAAAAACTCATCGATACAATGGACCTTGTGGAGGCTTGTAAAGTCTTGCCTAAGGTCGAGGGTCCTGTGATTGAGCAGTTTAAGATGACGAATCCTCATATCGCCTTTTTCGAACAATGGTCACCGGGTCCAATGGAACTTGTGGCTAAAAAGGCGACCAATGAAGAACTCATTTCTTACTGTAGAGTGGTCCCAGATATGGCGGATTTGCTTGTTGAACTTGTTTCTCCTAGAACCAAAAAGATTCTATCGGATGATTTGAGTCGCCCGGATCGAATGATGGATTCTGAGAAAGAAGCTTACATTAGTTCCCTCCACGATAAATTGATTAAGACAGTGAATAAGGGTGAAGTTTCCCTTGATGAAGCTGTACAATCATTTATGTATACGTCGGATGGGGATGAAGACTTTGCAGCTTAGAAACAAACTGAATTCACTTCTCTTTTTAATTTTCCTTATTTCCAGTTTGGAATCGCACGCTTTGAGATTCGAAAAAGATTTCATTTGGGGAGTTTTAGGTGGCTTTGGTGGTACCGGTATTGAAAAATCGGTAGATGTCGAAGGTCAACTCTTTCAGATCTCACGATCCGAAGTTCCCGGGATGATCGGGATTTCTGTTGAAACTTTTATTCACTCTGATTGGAGTGTGGCCATTGCCCATCGACGTGGTTTCCGCTTTGGTCCATTTTCAATGGGTGTTGGGTTTACGGGCACGACGGTGCGCTACTATCCTTGGCATGATGCTCCTATTATTCCCAAAAGTGAGTTAGAGGCTTCCTTTACACTTTTAAAGTGGGCTCCTTTTGTGGGAGGCGGTGTTGGAATCGCCAACGGAAGTATCGATCGTGAGCGCGACGTTGTCGGAACCATATCGTCTTCAGGTGTCTTTTTTGGATTTCACGCGGGATTTGATTATCACTGGCTTCCGCGATTAGTTGTACGTCCTGAAATTTTATTTTCTACAACTATCATCGATACGTCTGCTGCACCTGCGACCCTTCGAGAGTTTGGCGCGGTTGTAGGCTTACATTTCCGCATGTAGCCTTTCGAATCCTCTTTTATATTTTTAAGTATTTTGCAGTTAACGAAAAGCTCGGGCATCCTGCCCTCTGCCTTTTCGCGTCCCGCTCGGCATAGCATTTTCTTTTAACTCCAAAATACTTAAAAAATAAATGAGAACTCTAAAGCTCAAATTGGTTGTTAACTCCTAATTTTCCAAATGCTCGAATAAGAGAAAGACTATGCATCACAGGATGTGATCAGATGCAGAGGCCCATGGATGGGCCGGTCTTTCGTTATTTGAGCATTTGGGAAATTAAGGAATAAACAACGAGCTTAGATGTTGGGGTTCTCGTCGAGCTTGCGGACATAATTGATCATTAAAAGACCAGGGATTGCTACGATGGCACAAGTAAGAAAGAAGGGGGTCCAACCCATAGTTTCGGCCATAAAACCAGTAGGTGCTGCAATAAAAACTCGAGGTACACCCATGAGACTTGTAAGCAAAGCATACTGAGTAGCGGTAAACCTTTTATCAGTGAGCTTAGCCATTAGAGCAAGAAAGGCAGCTGTACCCATTCCTGCCGTGAGGTCTTCAAAAGCAACGGTTACGCCAAGCATGATTAAGTTGTGGCCAATTTCATTTAGTAAGGCAAATAGAGCGGTCGAAAGTGCCTGACCGATTCCAAAAACCCAAAGTGACCTATAGATTCCAAGTTTAAAAATAATCAGTCCACCGATAAAAGCTCCTACCAGGGTCGATATTAAACCGAGAACCTTGGTCATGGTTGCAATTTCGGTTTTGGTAAACTGAAGGTCTGTGTAGAAAGGCATAACCATATTGCCGGCCATGGTGTCTCCTACTTTATACAGCAGGATAAAACCTAAAACGAGCCAAGCACCGTTTCGAGAAAGAAACTCTTGAAATGGTTTTACGACGGCTTCTTGTAGAGTTTTAGGAGAGCCTTCTGCTGCATCAGGTTCATCTGCCCAAAGGGTAGAGACAATTCCTATCCCCATACAGGCGGCAATGATCATAAAAGCCGCATTCCATGACAAAAAGTCGGCGATATACAAAGCTCCTGCCGTGGATATAAACATAGCTACTCTATAACCATACATATAAATGGTAGAACCCATGCCGAGTTCAGAATCGGCCAATGTTTCTCTTCTATAGGAGTCCACTAAGATATCTTGGGTTGCACTGGTGAAAGAAATGATAAGTGCTACGATTCCGAGAAACCAAGGCATGCTTGCTGGGTCTACAAAAGACATCACAAAGATCGATATGGCCAGCAAGATTTGAAACAACATCAACCAGCCTCGGCGACGCCCCAAGAAAGGAAGAGAGTATCGATCTAAAAAGGGTGACCATAAAAACTTCAAGGTATAGGGAGTTTGAACTAGAGCAAATGCACCGATAGTGGTTAAGTCGATGCCGGCTTCACGCATCCAAATCTGCATAGTTCTTAAAGTCAGCATTAAAGGAAGGCCTGAAGAAAAGCCCATTAGAAGAGCTAGTACAAATCGCTTTTCTTTGAGCTGCATTACAGCCTGGGCGAGAGTTATTTTTGAAGCGGTATCTGTTGATTTGTTGGAGGTACCTTCTCCAGCTGTTTCATCCGTGTTGCTCATAATTCCTAGTCTCCGAATTAAGTCTTGCAGTTAAGAATCATAGAGTCACGGATTGGGCCTAACTTTTTGCCTTATTAACACTTAAAGTCGCGTTTAAACTCAATAAGTATCACTTTACATTTGATTATAATTAGAGGCCAGATTTGACCCAATAAACAATACAAGAGAAATGTGGGTTCCAGGAAAAAGGCAAAAAAAAACCCTTGCCGAGCATTGACCCAGGGGGGGAAGGGGAGCGCGACAAGGGCAGCCAGTCGTCATCCACGGGAGGGAAGAACTTTCCGGCTTGCGCTCCACTGTTGCAGTAGCTGTGCCACGAGGAATTTTTTTCAAATGGCCATGAATAATATTTAGACGGCCATAACCTTTTTTGTAACAATATTTAGTGCCCGATTCTGTTAGTTCTAATGCCAATAACAGCACATTTTATCGGTTTCAGTTTGGAACCGGTTCCATTTTGAAACTCCCAAACTATATTTTTTGAACCTAAATTGAAAGAAAAAAACAAAAGGAGAGGTCTAGTTTTTAGCTCGAAAAGAAGCTCTACAAAGCAAGACAGAGGCGGTTTCCAGAGGACCAAATAGTTGGGATTCTCCTTTAAAAGGACTTCGTTATAAATTCTTGTGCAGAAAACTACGCAACTCTAAGAATGTATCTTCATCTAATCTTGGATGATTTTTGAGTTTAGTGAGGTCATCAATAAAATCAACATCAAAAGACGTTTCCAGGTCGGGAAGGGTTTCCACCTGCGTTCTATTAATTGCCGTTTTAAGTTCACTAAGTGTCGTATCTTTGCTGTATTCAGGTCTAAGCCAAATATCTTTATCGAGACTTGAATTAGACATATAGGTATAAAACCCACCATCTTCAGTTGGGCCGAATTGACAAATTTGTTTTTCACCAAAAATCTTAGCCTGGTCAAAAAAATCTGAAAAAACTTGGGTATCTATGATTGGCAAATCGGCGCCTAAAAAAGCGAGTTTTGAATGGGTGGATCTCATAATTTCTTGGCTTCTATGGAGGCGATCTCCAAGTCCTCCCTCGCCCTGCCAAAATCGAGCGAGATTTTTCCAAAGGGGGTGATCCAGTTGATCCTCTTCGGCTACCGACCAATACACAGCAATTTCAAGGGGTCGTTTACTTTGGAGCGAAAGGAGTTGTTGTTCGAGGCATTGAATACAGAGTTCGTAAAACTGAAGAGTTTTTTCTTCACCCAAATCGGCAGCGAGTCTCGTTTTCAAAGACGAAACCTTGGGCGTTTTCACAAAAACTGCAATACCTAGGCTCGGTGCATTTGGATCAGCAATAGTCTTTCTCAATTATAAATCCTCTACTCTTTAAAGCTTAGGGCTTTCTGAATTTCGCTTTAAGAAACTCATTTAGTTCAGGTTTAGCTTGTTTCCATGTTAGCAAAAGGTGTCTCTTTGTCACCTGTGACCAACCTAAGTCTTTGTATTTTCGGGCACTGGTTTTTAAGGCTTTTGAAATTCGCTTCACTGGAATACCTTTTTTATGGGCCTGCCAAACCAATAAGTGATCTTCGCCAAAAGAAGCATTTTCATCGTAAGCGCCAAGAGACCAGAAAAGCTCTTTCCTTAAAAGAAAGCCCTGATCACCAAAAGGAATCCTTAAAAGTTCAGACCTTATTCTTGTACCAATTTCCGTTAAAAACATCCAAGGAGGGCCGTCTCCTCTGAAGCCGAGTCGAAAAAACCAAAGTCCCTCTTTGTCTTTAACGGTAATGTTTTGAATAGCTTCAATGTGCTTCGAGTTGAGTATAGAGTCACAGTGTAAAAACCAAAGGAAATGCCCATGGGCCTGTTTTGCACCAGAATTCATTTGAACAGCACGGCCTGGGTCGCCACATACTAGTCTGAACCGTGGATTTAGGTTTTCCCTTAAGTACTCTTCACTCTGGGACCCTTTAACAGTAGAAACAATCCATTCCCAACTTTGAGGAGCGAGCTCTGGCCATTGATTTATGTGTTCCAGTTCCAATTCCTTTGGTCCAACTGGAATTACCACTGATAGGGGAATGCTATGTTCCATAGCCTATCTCATCACGCCGAAAATGGAGGGTCAATGGGCTTAATTTAGTTGAGTTGAGAGTTTTTCTTTGCGAACCTTAACTCTATGAATAATACAGAGATTTCTTTTTCAAAAATGATAACAGATTCAAACTTAGATCTTTCACCAGTAAATATCGAGACCCTACAGGTGAATATTACAAAGTTATGTAATCAAGCTTGTAGGCACTGTCACGTGGACTCCTCTCCAAAGCGTCGAGAGATGTTGTCTGACGAACATGTGGATAAGATCGTAAGTCTTTTGAGGGCTTATCCAGAAATCAAGGTTTTAGATATTACGGGGGGAGCTCCTGAGCTTCATTCTCGATTCAAGGATTTAGTCGTCGCCGCTCGGGATTTAGGGAAAAGAGTTATGGTACGCCATAATTTAACAGTGACCATGGATCCTCATCCAATGACTAAGGAGTCCATGGAATATCTGCCTGAGTTTTTTGCTGAGTACGGTGTCGAAATTGTTTCGAGCCTTCCTTACTACCGCGAGTATATGACTGATCGTCAAAGGGGATCTGGGGTCTTCAAAAAGAGTATCGAATCCTTAAAGCGTTTGAACTCCCTGGGATTTGGTGTTCAAGACGGTAGGATTTTAAATTTAGTTTATAATCCAGTGGGTCCTTATCTACCAGCGAGTCAGGAAACTCTTACGAAAGAGTATAAAACAGAATTGAAATCATCTTATGATATTCAATTCAACCAGCTCTTTGTGATTACTAATATGCCCATTCATAGGTTTAAAGGTGATTTAGAGCGCAAAGGACAATTCGAAGAGTATATGGAAAAGTTGTGGTCTGCATTTAACCCGACGGCTGCCGAAGGAATCATGTGTAGGTATATGGTGAGTGTTGGCTTTGATGGTAAACTCTACGATTGTGATTTTAATCAGATGTTAGAAATGCCTGTGAGTTCTTATGTCAAAACTTTAGATGATTTTGACTATGATAAATTGATGTCTAGAAAAATAGTTTTTGCATATCACGGTTTGGGTTGTACCGCTGGAGCTGGCTCTAGTTGCGGTGGAGAGACAGCATAAGTATTTAAAGGAGATTTAAATGTCTTACTATAAAAAGGATGACCTAAAGAATTTTGCCGATATTGGTAAGTTTGCAGGGCCTCTTGCTGAGAAGTTTTTTTCTTATTACACAGCTGCTACAGGAGAAGACGGAGCACTTACCAAACGTGAAAAGTCTCTAATCGCTTTAGCTGTGGCTCACTCTAAACAATGTCCATACTGCATTGATGCTTATACTGAAACCTGCCTGCAAAATGGGGCTGATCCTGAGCAAATGACTGAAGCGATTCATGTTTCTGCAGCAATGTCTGCTGGTATTGAGTTAGTTCATGGTATTCAGATGCAAAATCACCTTAAAGATAAAGGTGCGATGTAGTATCAGGGTCGAGCCCTCAAGAGACTCAATGCGTTATCTTGAATAGGTTTCGTTATTCATCTTCTAAATTGCATAGTAAATTTGAAG
Source organism: uncultured Pseudobdellovibrionaceae bacterium (assembly GCA_964523195.1). Classification (GTDB taxonomy): domain Bacteria; phylum Bdellovibrionota; class Bdellovibrionia; order Bdellovibrionales; family JAGQZY01; genus JAUHWN01. Next base: position 11,273 of record CAZFYV010000035.1, on the reverse strand, counting down.
GTCATGAATCGTACCTATTTCGTTCTCTTAATATTTGCCCTCGCCACGAGTTTCTTTCACCGAAACTCGATAGCACAAGGTGTGGCCGGTGAGTCGGTAGTTGCG
>CAZFYV010000035.1:0-11158 GCA_964523195.1 uncultured Pseudobdellovibrionaceae bacterium | reverse complement strand
AAAGGGTATTAAACCTGCCGATGTCTATGAAGTCTACCCTGATATGGTAGTTTTGAGAAACAACGACTTTATTATTCAAAAAGGTCAGCGTTATTACCTTATGAATCCTAAGACTAGAAAAATTCTAGCGATCGTCAAGATTACAAAAGTAACAGGTCGAACCAGTGAGGCTCGGGTCTTAAAAGGGCGACCTAAAATGAGTCTATTGGCCCTTCCTTATAAAGCGGCTAAAAAGTTACGTGCTAAAAAAACGCAGCCAAAGGCTAAGCCAAAACCAGTTGTCGTGCAGGAAAAACCAAAGGTCCCAGAAGAGCCACTCTTGGCTAATCGTGGTTCAGGTTGGTCCTTTTTTATTGGGCCACGTTTGGGTGTAACGGTATTTAATGGAAAGCTAGATGATGTGGATACAGAGTACAGTCTCGGTTTTGCTGGAGGCTTTCAATTTGGCTATGGTAATAGGTACCTGTCTTTTGAATCCGGGGCTAGCTACGTTCAGCAGTCGGTCAAGGCCGAGGCGGGTGGATCAAGTTCAACATTAACACTAAATTATTTGGTGATTCCTATTGATGTTCGTTTCAAATATCCAATTAAAGATCTGGAGAGAATTTATTTGAAGCTTGGATATAGCTTTAATGATTTTTTAAGTGGCAAAGTGACTATCCGAAGTCCAATTTTAAATGTTGATGAAGATATCGATGGGGATGGTGATACTAAAGATAATCAAATTCGAATTGGCTTGGGCTACGAGGTCAAAAAGTCCGTGAATTATAGTTTTGAAGTCCTGTATATCACGGGTAAGAATTTAGCCGATGATGGTACAAACTTCAAAAACCAAGGTTTCTTAATCCAGTTTGCATCTGATTGGGTATTATTCTAAAAAGGCCCAAGTTCTCCTGGGCCTATTGTATTATTAGAAATTCAAACTATGCCTTAACTTCATCGATTCAAAACATTATTTAAAACATAAATTCGCAAGTTACGTTTACAGATGACCCTGAGTTGTATCTCGGGTGTGGCACTAACAGTTCTTTTCTCTTTTGGTCTACAGTTCGGCTCAATTCTTTGGCCTTTTCTTGTCGTTCTAGTTGTCTTTCAGTCATTTGATCAACATCGTTGGCTCCGAGATTTCTCTGGTCAGGAGAGCTAAACTGATCTCTTCCTAAAGAAAGTGAATCAATAATCTTAGAGACAATAGATCTGGCATCCTGTCGCCTTTCTTCGCCTTTAGAGCCTTTTTCATCAAGCTCGGCAAATAGTTGGTTTTTGACGCCTTTGATTTGCTGATTGATTTGTCCCAGGTCAAATCCCATCTTACTCTTTTTAAAGAGCCAACGACCTTCAACACTGAATACATTTCTGTAAATAGCATCGAGCATAGTATTGGTGACTTGAGATACATCACGGTTGTTTCTGGCGGGCAGGACATAATCCCAAAAAGATCTTTGGGCTGTAGCTAAGAATTTCATGGCTCCAAGCAGATTCACGATCATATCTGCTTGTTCTTTACTAGCTCCCTTAGGTAAAGTTTTTATCGATCGAGTTAGACTGGATAAAACTTCCATTTCCTGTTGAATCTTAAATGGAGAGAGTTCTCCACTCCAAACATGGTAACGTAAATCACCTTGTTCTTTCGCTAAATCGACAAGGAGACCGTTGAGCAATGCTTTCTGGGTTGTTTCATCAAATTGGGCTTCGCCACTAATGAACTTATTAAGTCGTTCAATCTTTTCTCTCGGAGTTAAGCTCATAACGAGAGCTGTTGTATTTTCGAGCCCTAGAATAAAATCTGGGTTATTGAGCTGCGATTTATCGGTTTTTAAGAAGACTCCACTTCCGCGAGTGGTGTCGGTTGACCTGGCAACCTGAATCTCACCCATTTTCCACTTTTTATAAAACCAGGTTTTTTTGATCAGTTCTGGTTTGAAGCGAGTAACAGTGAAGTATCGCGAAGTGGGGCGCTTCGCTCTTAGTTTTTTACGAACTTTATCACTTTGCTTGTCGAGCCAAGATTGGTTTGGTTGACCCCAAAAAGTAAAGCGATTGACACTGATGTTCGAGAAGACATCGGTGTAGTCAAGTCCTTCAAACTCCGCCATTTGATCAGGAAGTTTACCTACAGAGAATCGATCTAGGAAGTTGTCTATGCTTTCGAAATCTTCTGAGTAGTTACCATTAAATCCAGGGGTAAGCATGAAATTCGATAGATCGGCAGAATCCTGACCGCCGGCCATATAAAAGTTGATATCTCTTTCTGTAATGGCTTTTAAGAAGTCTCTTTTTCGAAGTTGATCTTCTGGCTGCATTTCTACTCCAGCAACTTCAAAGGGGTTGTTAAGCATCACTAGGGTTTTGCCTCTAAAGTCATTAAGGAGTTTTGAACCATTAATTAGTTCTTTTGTTAGCTCTAGGTGGGTCTCTCGCGAGAGGTCCCAAATATCAATTTTACCGTGTAGTTTAGCGGCAAGAGCTTTCCAGGCATCGATAGTTTCTTTTGGTGTTTCTGAGTTAACTATGAGTAGAAAGTCAGAGTCTTTAGTCTTTTGATAGGCTTGATTTACTCTAAATTCCAGAGAAGGGGCTTGAATTACATCCATTTGATTTGGCTCAGCAATGTTTTGTATTGCTAGATTCATTTGGATTCGTGCTGCCCGAGAAGCTTCAGCGTCTTTGGACGCACCGACTATAGCTTTAATATATAAAGAGTCTTGATCTTTTAAATTCGAAATATCTTTAACCCAGCCTTCAAGATCCAAAGGGTTTCCGTTTTCATCGAATAGTTCTAGGTCCTGTTTTCCAAGGTCACCTGATGTTCTTTTAATTAGAGTTTCAACATCTCTTTTAATTCCATTGGCTCCGGTGAAATCACGACCAGAAATGTTTGTGATCTTTAACCAAAATTTCGTAGCTTCGCCGGCCCCAATACTATTGAGAGCGCTAATTTGCTCGATTTTAATAGGGTATCTGATTGTCAGAGAATCACCACCGTGAAACTCTCTGAAAGGTCGCTCAGTTGATTCCATTTCCGAAATCAAACGCACGCGATCACCCCATTGAGTCGGTTCTGCTTTTGGAGACCTTAGCAAGTTGTTTCTAACTTGAAATGGGATTTTAGCTTTTAGAGTCACAGAAGTTTTTCCCGGAATACTGTTCTTTATTTTTAAAGGAATCGCTTCTGAGAAAATGTACTTACCATCATTTAGATAGACTAAGATATTTACGTTTTCTGGAGTTGGCATATCACTCGGATTGTAAACTGTGATATTTTCGATATAGCCACCTTCTCCAGGTTCGAAAATCAAATCTTGATTGTCCGAGACGATATTATAGTCAGATAGAACAAGGTCAAAAACACTAGAGTAAGTTGAGATGGAGCCATCTTTTTCAGTCACTTCAATTCTGAGTTCACCAATATCAGCTCCTTTTCCTGGACGGAGTCGATGTTGTGGGCGATCACCACGACGGCCTCGATCCCCATCTTCGGCATCAGGTACACGGGCTCTTCTCGATTTCTCTTCGTAATCCCAGTAGGTGTTTCCTTCATCATCTTTCTTTTTTACTCGTTCTTCCCATTCGAAAGTCACCCAGCCTCCGTCGCCACCTTTTCCTGGTTCTCCAGCTTCACCGGGTTGACCATGTTCTCCTGGAGGGCCTGGAACTCCTGGGTCTTGTGAGAAATTAAAAAGTGTTAGTAAGTGAGTCGAAGCCCAGTTTACTCGGACTTTAATGTCACCACCATTACCAGAGTTGGAACCATTTGTACCAGCGCCTGCGTCACCACCATCAGCTGAATCCGTACCTGGCTCGGGCATTCTTACACCGAACGGACCACGTCTAAATAAACTACCGCCATTAAAAAGGCTTCCACCAAAATTCCAGCTAGAAAAAGGGTTGTGTCCGGGATCGCGATCAACTTGAATGGTGCGACCAAAAAATGGCATATCGTCGCCATCGATTCCGTCTCCACCTTGTTCACCAGTTCCACCAATACCACCTTTTTGGCCATCTCCTCCATCGGTAATGACATCGATATAGCCAGAAGTATTATCGAACTGAACTCGAATCGGATTAATCTCCTGACCTTTTCTAGAGTCAGGCCAAAAAGCTTTTCCGGTTAAGGTAAACATTCCTAGATGAGCCGCGAGACCACTTTGATCTTGTGTAATATCTAGCTCTAGATCTGCACCGTCAGTAGCATCTGTTGGTGGTGAAGCGTCTCCAGCATTACGCCCATTTCTTTCATCACGGGCTTGCTTTCCCTCGTAGGTTCTTCCATTTCGAGCCTTCTCGCCATCTTCGCCGCGGTAATCCAGGGTGGGGAGGTCCTCGGCCATTCCGTAATGGATTGGTGCTAAGGCCAGGTTTAAAGATATAAGTGCCTGAAATAACTTACGAAAAAGACCATGAGTTGGCTTCATTTAGAGCTCCAAAAGTATAAAGAAGATATATAATGCGCTGCATCATATATGAGGTCATGGATGGAATCAAAAACTAATGGAGTTTAAGAAGCGTTCTGCTTCTAGATTTGAAATTTATTCATGAAATTCAGTTAGTGTCGCCATCAACAACAAACTGATAGTCGGTATACCCGGATTGAGCCGCTGTATATAGGAGGTGTTTAATTGCTCCGAATTGTAACCGTTTGTCACTAGTTATTGTGATCTTGCCCGGTGGAAGGAAATCTAAATTACCAGCGTTTTTAAAAATGCGAGATCGTTTGGTGTATTCCCCATCTAGAATTTCTTTTAGTTTGGTTATAGTGCGTTCATCACTTCCAATATCTGTGGCCTTAAAACTACCTTTATTGAGAGTTGCAACGAGTTTGTCCTGAACGATGAGTTGATCTCTAGATAAAATGACCGTCATAGATTCTTCGACTTCATCTTGAATGATAGACGCGGGCAATCTTAGGTCTTCTGGTGGAACTGTAGAAACTGAAGACGTCGTGAAACTTTTGACCAAAAAGAAAAGCAAAACTGTCAAAACATCAAGCAGGGCTGTGATATTTACGTTCAGTTCTGGGAGATTAATTTTTTTGATTTTCTTTTTTTTCAGAGCCACTAAGTTTCTCCCTGTAGTTCGGCTATGATCACTTCGGGGAACAAGACTCTTGAGAGTTCCTTGCGGCCCTGTAAGCTTACATATTCAAAAGCGTCTTCTTTGTCAGAAAGTTGTCTTACGGTCGTTATTGTATCGATCATGTCTTGATAATTAATACTATCCGCAAAACTAATGACGACTTTGTTTTCAAAAGGGAAGCCTTTTTTGATAAAAACTAATATCTTTTGCAACCAAGCATTTAAACGTTCATTATCGCCAGATCTAAGAGTGCGACTATATCCAGTCTTTGAGTTACCTCTGAAGCGCTTACGTAAATACTGCTCCAGGCTTTTGCGGTTCTGAACCTCTAGTTTGTCGATGGGTCCTAAGAATATCTCAGCTGATTTATCGTTAATAATCTTTACTTCAAGCGCGAAGGTTGGTTTTGGATCTTCTTCTGGACTACCTTGCACTAGAGATTTAGTTTTAACAACCGAGAGATTGGCAAAGCTCGCTAAAACAAGAAGGAAAAATAGCATTGTGGTAAGAATATCCATCAAGGAGATCACGTTGACCTCGCCCTGGGGTAATGGAAACCTTTTCTTGCGTCGACCTTTGCGTATCATAATTCTTTATCCAGCCTTTTTAGGTGTTTGGTCAGTGGTTAAATCATCATTTGCTTCAAAATGATCAAAGTAATCTTTTCCAGTTCTTAGAAGCAGAAGTAGTTCACTTGAGAAGTGTTCAACTTCGTCAACCATTGCGTTGATTCGATTGAACAGATATCCATAAGTCAGCATGCAGGGGATAGCCACAACTAATCCAAATGCAGTTGTACCCATGGCCAGAGAAATACCAGAGGAAAGAGCCTGTTGTTTTGCCGCTCCTTCGATTTCAGCAACAGCTTCGAATGTCTGAATAAGTCCGAAGATAGTTCCTAGTAGGCCCAGAAGAGTTGCCACATTTGCGATTGTGAAAAGGTATGGCATTCTTCTTTGCAGTTTCGGTACTACTGATAGAGTAGATACCTCGACGTGGTCTTGAATTTCGTCAAAAGGTCTGTCAGCATTCATGAGTGCAGATTTAAAAACCTTATGAAGTGCAGATTTCTTGTTGGCATTACAGGTCTTAATGGCTTCGTCGATATTATTGTCCAAAATGAATCTTTGAACCTTTGACATCAACTGCTCGCCGTTGAAATTGTAGACGAGGAGTATTGAGTAGAGTCGTTCTACGATCACTACTGAAGCTCCAATGAGTAGGGCGGCGATAGGATACATAAACGGTCCCCCTCCATCCCACATATTTAATATAGTTTCCACAATGCTCTCCTTCTTATTTATTTCCTGTGTTTGACATAAACAGAAATGGATATTTAACACCCACAGAACCACCCCCACGTGGCTTAGGAAATTTCCATTTCATTATCTTTTTCGTAATACATGCTTCCGCTTCAGCACTATTGAGCGAAGTTTCTACAACTTTTGCTGAACCAACAGCTCCACTCCCTTTGATCAGAAAAGAAACCATGACTTTTCCTCGAAGCGTTGGGTCTATTACGAGCTGTTGCTCATAACAATGCTGGATTTGCGCTAAATATCGTTTAATAATTTCTGCGATAACATCTGGGTCAAGACCGCCTAGGATAACAACTTCCTCTTCCTCTGGAAGTTCAATTGTGCGTCCTTTACTTGGAGCTAAGCCTTCGTTTCCGGCTCCCATTCCACCGCCAGTTGATTGGCCTTTTAGAGCTCCGATACCTACAGATTGACCACCACCACCAGAGCCAAGGCCTGAGGTGCCTCTAGAAAAACCAGTTGTTGAAAGGGCAGATACTGTGTTTCCTGACTGCTGAGTATTAGCCTGAAGCGCCTGAGGTGAAGTTTTCTGTTTTGTGGTCGTTGGTTTAAAGGCCGAAGAAATATCGACTTTTACAGGAACGGGCTTTTGAGCCACTTTTTTCGTAGGAACTTTTCGTTGTACTTTCTTCTGAACAGGTTTTGTCTTTTTTGGAGACTTTCTCGCTTTTGATGCTCCTTCTTCCGATCGAGCACGTCCACCTTCAAGAGTCTTTGCTATCTGCCCAATCGCTGATTTTTGTTGTTTTAAGGCTTTCTTGATCCCAGCATTGTAGACCACTTTTTTGATATGCTCTGGGATATCTTCGAGGGTTTTTTCTTTCTTCTCCGGTGGAAACAAGTTGATAACTCCCACAAGTAAAAACCAAAATGCGCAGACGATTCCTACAATTTTAAGAAATGTTTTATCGAGTTGAGTGATCGTAAGGAGAGGAGTCTTCTCAGGCTTGGCGACAAACTCGTATTTGAGACCCATTTCACCAAGTTGAATGTAAGCTTGATCTCCTGGCTCAAGAATGACTTTTAAATCTCTACCAAATTCACTATCGGTTTTGTCTTGATGCCGAAGAGTATCAATTGATTCGACCTGATCCTCTCGCCATATGAGACCAGATGCTTCCATTGGAATGTTTATGGTCAGCTCGCCTTTGACGTACTCCGAAAGTTTCCACAGACGTTTTTTAAGACGTTCGCTAGAGATAGAAATATTAAAGGTTGCTGCTTTCTGCGCACCAACTAAAATTTCAGACCCTGGCTTAAATGTTCTAACTTCAAACGGGGTTTCGCCCCAGAAGTGAGTAACCTGTAGTAGGTTCTTTTCTCTGGTATCAGGCTCGATTATTTTTTGCTTTTCTGGAGCCTTTTTCATTGGCCCATCTTCGAGCAGATCGTCGGTTAAACGTCTTCTTTTTTTAATCAGATCATACCTAAGAACCTTGGAGCCAATTTGAAAAACATCGCCTGAGTTGAGATCAATCTCATTGACTTTTTTTCGATGTTTATAGGTCCCATACTGACTTCCTAGATCAATAAGTCTGGCTCGATTCGACTCTGTATCAAGCTCAATAAGCGCATGAATTCCATTGCACCTCATGTCATCAAGGACAACGTCAACATGTTTCGATCTTCCAATGTAAACCGACGATTCGATCGTTTGAAGAAGTTCGTGCTTCTTTTCGTGTGGGTGAAGGAGATAGAGAGCATGGGTTTCACGACTCATGGAATGAGAGCTCCTTTCACAGATTGCGCTGTTGCTGGAGTTCTATGCTTGAAGCTTTCAGGGGCCGTTAATAATTTATGACCCTCTGAGCGCTTTCTCTGAAAGATATAAAATAGCTCTGGAGTTCTTGCTTTACCTTGAACAGTCTCGCCTGAAAAGTTAAGTTCAGTATGTTTTTTGTAGATAACCTTTTTTCTTTTGGTTTGTGCCTGGGCCTCAATAACGACGATAGGGGAGTGCATTAAATGACTCCCCAAGAAGAAGAAAATAGTTTTTAGAATCAATTTTCTCGTCGTCAGCATAGACCTACTTTCGCTTTTTGCCCTTTACCGGACTTTTCTTTTTGGTCGAGGCCGGAACTCTCTTTTTTCCTTCGCTCTTTTTGAATTTTGAAAGTGGAACATTAGGTGTTGAATCAGACCCTTCTACGAAGAGATCAACAACTGGTCCTTGAGTGAGTAATTGTATTACCATTTCTTGAGTTGCCTCGCGATTTCCAATACGATCAACGGCTCGATAATAAAGAGTGTTTCTCTTTGATTTCCACGTAGCCAAATCAATAGCTCCGTTGACCTTGAAAAAAGATTTCCCATCATAGCTGGCTTCTATAAAATCAACTCCAGAATCACCGTCGTCACTGGTGATAACCAGTTGATTTGGGATTCCAGATAAGAAAACTTTGTCTCTTTCAACCAGTTTCTCGGTACTAGTGACTTTTGACTTTGGTGACTTGTCGTCGATTACAACCGAAATTGGGTTGATTTCTGACTGATTTCCAACTTTATCAGTGACTTTGTATTCGAATTGAAAACGACCTGGTTCAGTGAATTCGAATACTCGATCTGTTGTTGCTGAAAATTGACTATTTGATTTAGATACAGAAGATGTGCTGATTCCACTTTGAGTGTCGTTGATTGTCGCGCTCAGTTTAAACCCAGGTTTTGCATAGACGGTTCCTGCGATGACTTTAAAAACACCGGATTTAGAAAATTGGACTTTTGGTGCCGTTGAATCCTGAAAAAGAGTGATTTTTTTCCAAGGCTCAACATTTCCGACTGAATCTTTTCCTCTGTAACTGATGACAGATTTAGCCTCGCCAACACTAAATGGTTCAGCATATTTAACGATCGGACCTTCATTGACCTTATATTCAACATGTTCGACACCTGAAGCGGTGTCGTTGGAAGTGAGACGAATCTTTGAGCCATAGTTGATATATGATTTTTCACCTTTTTCAAAGAATGTGCCCTCTACTTTGGCCGTTGTAGCAGGACTAGCGTCGTCAACGATAAAGCTGATTTTTTGCCAGTTACTAGCATTGCCGACTTTATCCGAGCTTGTGAATTCGTATTCATAATCGCCAGCTTTGGAAAATGCTTTTTTTACTTTGAATTTCACTGGCGTATCGCCTGGTTGTCTGTACAAATGATGAGATACTCCAGATAAAGAATCTTCTGCTGTGACGATCAGTTGTGACTTTGGACTAATAAAGGTTTTTCCGTCCTTTTCGTGTTTGGGGCCTTTCCAGGTGAATCTAGTTACTGGTGGAGTTTTATCAACGATCACAGAAAAGGATTGGATTGGGGACCAATTTAATACAGGGTCCACCGCTCTAAACTTAATCTTGTGTGTTCCTTCTGAGTTGAATGAGAGCTTTCCGCTATAGGGTTTAAAAGGCCCGTCATCAACGCTAACTTCGATGCGTTCGAGGTAGGTAGAGTTGCCCTTTGGTTTGACCGAAAATTCGGTGGAGCCATTTGAGAAGAAGCGGCCGGTTTGAGCATCTCTATAAAGTCCATAATTTTCAGGCTTTAGGTTTTTGTCTGGTTTCGGTTGCGTGTTGACTCGTGGTTCTGAGCTGGCAGTAAGGGCAAAAACGAGAACGACAAAACTTAAAAGAAATTTCATCACTATATCCACCTTTTGGTATCAGTTATAACGTTTTTCTATCGGAGCCTTGCACGCTGCTTCTAAAGCTTTTGAAGTGTAATACTGACCTAAGTCGGACGCCTATTTTTTCGCCTTCTTACCTTGGTCTATGTCGGAGGTTCTTTTGCCCTCTGGACCTGTAGCTTAAGTCTTCAATATCCGATTTAATTCTGTGGAGGAGTCTGTGGCAGATTCAAAAGAATGGTATATTGTTGACGAAAAAAATAGAGAAGCCCTAGGGCCACTGTCGACCGAAGAAATTTTAGCTATGCTAATCCAGGGAAAGTTGGATTGGGATGACTTTATTTTTTCTCCGGATCTTCGAGAACGGAAGTGGAGAAGGATATTTGAGTTTAGAGACTTTGCAACTCAAATGAAAAATAAACCTACATTCCCCCCACCAAAGCAGTTTCGTAAAACAGACAACGATAGTATCCACCTTCCTTCTCTTAAAATGTTAAGGGATTCGGGGGGATTAGACCAGGCGAACCTGTATAGGCGATATCCAAGGGCTCCTCTGGAGACAAGAGTCATTGTTCACAATAACTTTGTTCCTTCAGTTGGCAAAACTCAAGATATTAGCGAGCGCGGTTCATTTATAATTATAAATGATGCCGACCACTTTGATCTCGGAACGGAAGTCACTGCCACATTTAGAGGAATTCCAATGGGTGTGGGAACCGTTTCCACATCGGCTGTGATAATTCGCAAAGTGGATCAAGACAACGGCAGTGTGGGACTAGGGCTATTCTTTTATCGTCTTAGCCCTAAACTTAGACGAACTTTAGCAGGATATGTTATCAAAAAGCTAAGAGCAAAATCTGAAGGGGTACAAGAACAGGCCTCATGATGATTAGATTAGTTTTTGTCATTTTACTGGTTTTTGCATCTGCTTTGCAGAGTGAATATCTTTATGCGGATACTCACAAGATATCTGTTGATAAACTCATTGAAGAACTTAATTCATTAGATCGTCCATGGGCACTTAAGAGTTTTCCAAGTAGCCACCCCAATGTTGTTATCGAAAAGTCGATTAAGGCACTCAAACTTTATAAAAAGGGTCAGTTAAAGCAGTCAGAAGAGATCTTGAGTCAGCTTTTTTCAAAAAATCGCT
>CAZFYV010000034.1:11776-19471 GCA_964523195.1 uncultured Pseudobdellovibrionaceae bacterium | reverse complement strand
CCACACTTTTCGGCTTCAGCTAAAATTTCTTCGTGATCCGTGGCTACAATTAATTCGTCGACATGCTTAGAGCTTTTAGATCCAGCAATCACGTGGGAAAGCAAACTTGAACCAGCTATCATTTTCAAAGGCTTACCCGGAAATCTTGTTGATCCCCACCTTGCTGGAATTACTCCGACCACCTTAGTCTTCATGGCTCACCCCTTGAGACTCAACCCAATTATCAAAAATAAAATTCTCTACTTCGTAAAAACCCTGCTTCTTTGGCTGGCTACATAAAAAACATGGTAAGCCTGAATCACTTTCAAGCTTCTTTTTCCGCTGCAGACCAGGACCTCTCTTGAGCTTGTCAGCCTTGGTCAACACAACGATAGAAGGAAGTTCTCTAGCAGACATGAAATCAACCAACATTTGTTCGTCTTGTGTCCAATTTCTTCTTATGTCCATGATCAAAATAAGGCCTCTGAGGTTACCACGTAGACTCAGATAACCTTCGATCATGCTCTGCCACTGCTTCATCTCTGAAGCAGATACCGATGCAAACCCATAACCGGGCATATCTACCAGTCGATAGTTATCCCCCACTTCAAAAAAGTTGAGTAGTCGAGTTTTACCTGGCTTTCCAGATACTTTAGCGATAGCTCCACCTTGAAGACCGTTAATAAAGGTCGACTTTCCGGCGTTTGATCTCCCCGCAATTGCCACTTCAGGGACTAAATCTTCTGGACAACCCGTTAAGTCAGAAGCGCTCTTTAAAAACTTCAACCGACCTGGTTTTCCAACGACTTTTTCAGACATGCCTGCTTGTACAATGAAACCTAGGAACACAGAAGAAAAATCTGCATTTTTGGAATCTCTTCCAGTTTCTAAGACCAATCTAGCTTCAGAACCCTCCTAATTTCAGGCTATCTCGGCACAAGCTTTGAAATATGAACTAAGGACAGCTGAAACACCACGATATACAGACTATTGGGCTCTGGTTTAGGGGCTCTTTTTAAGGGGGGAACAATGAACACCGAATCAATGAGATCTCGAGAGAATCTAGCCAAGGCAGCACTATTTCCCTTGGGACTCACCACCGAAAAACAGGATCCTGTACTCCTGGGAGAATTCACCAGTATCGGTCGAAATGTGAGTTGCGACCTTCACATACAATCAAACTTTGTATCCCAGAGGCACGCGAGGATCGAAAAACGTAATTCTAAATGGATCATCAGAGACCTTCAGAGTAAAAATGGAACCTTTCTAAATGGCGCAAAAATCATAGAAGCCGAACTCAGCCGGGACGATGAAGTCACATTTGGTGATATCTGCTTTAAGTTTGCAATCCCTAAAAAAGTGACTCTAGAGCTTGCGAGCCGCAATAAAAATTGGAACCAGCAGCTTCAGCTTCTACCCGCCTTTGCAAATACCCAATTTAGCGTTCTTATGACAGGTCCCAGTGGAGCGGGTAAAGATGTCCTTGCTCGCTGGATTCACCAACATTCTAAAAACTCAAGCGGACCGTTTATCTCCATAAACTGTAGCGCACTCAGCGAAAATCTTTTTGAAAGTGAACTATTTGGTCACGTAAAAGGCAGTTTTACAGGAGCTACATCTGATAGAAAAGGAGCTTTCGAAAGTGCCCAAGGAGGAACTTTGTTCTTAGACGAAATTGGTGACCTCCCCCTTCACCTCCAGCCGAAACTACTAAGAGCTCTCGAAAACAAAGAAATAAAACCAGTAGGTAGTGACTCGATAAAAACTATCGATACTAGAGTTTTGGCTGCCACTCATCGAGATATTGAAAAACTAGTTGCAAATGGTCAATTCCGACAAGACTTATTCTTTCGACTAAATATTTGCAGAGTAAACCTTCCAAAGCTTATAGAGCGAATTGAAGACTTCGAATCTTTACTTTATTCGTTTGCAAAAAAATATCGAGTTCGGTTTAGTCACCGAGCCATTAATCAACTTCTCCAACACCCTTGGCCTGGAAACATAAGAGAGTTGAAAAACACCGTCGCTAGAGCTGCTGCATATTTTCCAGGAATTGAAATTACCGAAAATCATCTTCATATGTTAATCGACAAACAAGTTCGAACTTCGACAGGACTCAATTTCAAACAACACGAAGAGAGAGGTCAACCACTCATTAAATCTATAGAAAGGGACCTTATTGTTGAGCGTCTTCTTCATCACAACGGAAATCAAAGAAAAGTGGCTGATGACCTGAGCATACCAAAATCGACTCTTCATGATCGCATCAAGTCCTATGGAATAAATATAAGAGAATTAGTCGGAGTAAAAACTAAAAACGTGACTTCTTTAAGAGAAGGTTCTTGAAATATATCTCTCGAACTCTACCATAATTCATGATTGAGTTAACTCGCACTCGTAGCAATCGCTTGATTTTAAGCTTGCCTCGAGTTGTCGAAATATCATCCCAGGTTTGAGACTCCAAAGTTCTCTGCATGAGATCCAGTATTTCTTGTCGCCTGTCTGACACTTCTATGAGTGAACGACGGTTATTAGTTTCTATATAGAACTCGAATCGGCCAAATGCTCTTGGTGCCCTTCGAGTAGATTTCAACTGAACGATAACCTCATCCATACTCATAAAGAATTCGGGTTGTCTTAAAGGCGAATAGAATGACTCAAATGATTCATTTAGACCAACTGAGATAATTCGATCCGCAACTTCCTCAAGCGAAGTTAAATATGGACGTTTAGTTCTAAGATCAAAAAATGGATCACCGACATAGTTAAGCAGGACGAAGAAACTCGTAACTAGAACACCTAAGGTGATCAAAGCATATCTATTTGTTAAAACATATGGCTTCGAATTAATGATAAAGGTTTTAATACTTACATATGACGCTTTCGATAACTCAAGGGTTGCAACCGAAAGTTCATAAATCTTGTCGATCACCTTTAAATTCGAGACTTTGTTAATAAAACGCTCGAGAAAGGCGAACCGTTCAAAAACCTTATCTACAACCGCGGACAGTCGTGCGAGTAAGCTTGGACCTGACGGTGGAGGCAGCTCGTCCGCAGCCTTGTCCATAAGTTCGTCGAGTTCTGGATTCTCATCGATAGCGACATCAACTTCTCCGATATCCTGATCGGAAACCCTGATATCTGCATTCTCTCCTGAAGTTTCTGCAATATCTACAGTTGCAGTAGCTTCTTCAAGAAGGCTTTCAAGATTTAGAAAGTCATCGAGATCCTCTGACTCCTCTTCACTACCTTCTTCTGAATTCAATTCTTCATCAGCAGGCTTCTCTAAAGAGTCATCCTTCTCATTATCAATTTCATCAGACACGATTTCACTCTTTGGACGATGATCTAGTTAACGCTATCAGCTTTATTGTATCACGAGTCTCCGCCTCAAATTGATAGAAACCAACTTAAGTCGTGTTGAGATATGAGACATCACTTCCGATGAGAACTTTAGGAGGACCTATGAAATATATAGCTATTTTCCTGACTCTTTTGCTCTCAGGCTGCGCAATCATCGACGACATTCGCGGCGTTGACTCCGAAATGGGAAGTCCATTTTCGGATATCGAGTTCGATAGAGAAAGAAGGTTTGTTCGAAAAGCTAGACCTGCATCGAAGCCAAAGAACCTGGGAAGCAACTATGTAACTCCTGATCCTGCAATCAACACAGCTCGAAGGAATCAATATCGCGATCAATATACAAATCAGAACAACAACTATCGATCGAGACCCCGCAATTTCGAGCGCCAAGCTATTGAAACTAGAGACATCTATCTTGGTATGACCTCCCAGGCTGTAAAGGCAAGCTGGGGTGAACCAAAAGGTGTCGAAAGTGCCGGTGACCCTTCTTATGGGTATCAAAGGTGGAATTATGAACTCTACATTCCATCTGCAGAAGGCTACGTAAAAGAATTTCGAATGGTCTACTTTGAAAAAAATAAAGTTGTTGGCTGGGAAACCAAATAAGTCCTAAGCGTGGGCATCTTCCCAATTGGTTCCTATTGCAGAATTTACCTTTAAAGGTACTTTCAATTGAGTACATTGCTCCATACGAATTTTAATCTGCGGCAACAACTCCTCTATCTCTGAATCCTTAACTTCGAAAATCAATTCATCGTGGACTTGCAAAAGTATACGATCGGGAACAACTTGCTCTACCTCGATCATAGCCATTTTCACTAAGTCACTAGCCGTTCCTTGAATGGGAGCATTGATAGCGGCACGTTCACCGAAGTTTCTCTGCTGCGGGCTTTTAGACAACAATTCTGGCAAATAGCGTCGTCTGCCAAATATGGTTTCAACAAAACCATTAGCCTTAGCAAACTCTACCATTTCACTCATATAATTTTGAACTCCTGAAAAGCGTTTAAAATACCTTTCAATAATTTCCTTGGCCTCTTTTCGAGGTATATTAAGAGTTTCTGCCAGCCCGTAGACCCCTTGACCATAGGCGATTCCAAAGTTAACTGCCTTAGCTTTTCGTCGTTCTTCGTCACTCACTTTATCTTCAGAAATTTCAAAAATCTCAGCGGCAGTTGCGGCGTGAATATCAGAGTCATTTTCAAAAGCTTTAATCAAGCCTGGGTCTTCAGAAATATGAGCTAAAATTCTCAATTCAATCTGGCTATAATCTACTGATATTAAGGAGTGGCCTTCCTCCGCAACAAATGCTCTTCTAATCTCGCGACCCTGGGCCGTGCGAATAGGAATATTTTGTAAGTTAGGATGCACACTAGAGAGTCTTCCAGTAGTCGTTGTAGCCTGATTAAATTGAGTGTGTATCTTTTTGGTTTTTGGATTAACAAGTTCAGGTAAAGAATCACTATAGGTCGACTTTAGTTTCGAAAGCTCTCTAAACTTCAAAATCAGATTTACAACCGGGAACTCAGAAGACAATTTCTCCAAGACATCCTGACTGGTAGAATAACCGGTCTTTGTTTTCTTACCCTTTGGCATTTTGAGTTTCTCAAACAAAACTTGCCCCAACTGTTTGGGACTCGCCAAATTAAAAGTTTCACCGGTCTCCTTGTGAACTTCCTTTTCGATTTCTTTTATTTCTTTTTCGAATTTCGAACTTAGTTTTTTGAGAAACCCAGTATCTAGATTGATTCCACGTCTTTCCATTCCAAAAAGAATCGGAACTAACGGCACATCAATTTCATAGAAGACTTTATCTACTTTTTTATCCGCTAAAAGACGCTTCAAGGTCTCTTCTAGTTCTAAATGGATTTTGTAAAACTGAGACGGGCGAGCTAAATCGGGAACTTGTCTTCCGCAATAAAGAGAATAGACCTCATCCATTTTATCTACAACACCGGCCTTCAAAACATAGGCAGCAAGCATAGAGTCCCAAATCAGATCAGGCTCATTTAAATTTAAATCTTTCCAAACTGACTTTAAATCAAAGCCTTTCCATTTAAAACTCTTGTTTAGTTTTTTGATTTCAGTGCCAAATTCTTCTGGATCTTCCAATTCAACGACGACATCATCTTGAGCAAGAAATACACCACGATCAGTTTTCCATGCCCACAACTCATCTTCAAATACGAACTTTTCAGCAGCCCCTTCGGCACTCATCAATTTCTCTATAATTTCAGAGTCGTCGTCCGGAACTTCATCAACGCTTGGTTTTGATTCCTTTAGGTCGCCGATCTGTTTGCGGTCATCGAACTGGCCCTTAATGGAGGAGTCAGATTCACCCAAAAGCTTATTTGCGAAACTCTGAAAACTAAGATCGTCGAGTACTTCTTTTAGTTCATCTCTTTGGACAGAGTTTAGCTTCAGGTCATTGAGGCTGACACCCATATCTAAATCTTTGACTATAGTAACTAACTTCTTCGATAAAAAGGCTTCATCTTTATTTTCAACGAGTTTTTTATGAGTACCCTTTGGACCGATATCGTCTATATTTTCATAAATCTCTTCTAAATCTTTGTATTGACTTAAGAGTTTTTGAGCTCCTTTTGGACCGATCCCTTTCACTCCTGGGATATTATCAGAAGCATCACCTGTGATCGCAAGATAATCTATGAATTGATCAGGGTGAACTCCCCATTTCTCAACGACTCCATCGACATCGTATTTCTTATTCTTCATCGTATCGTACATCGTCACGTAGGGGCCGATCAATTGTCCAAAATCTTTATCACCACTAACAATTACGACTTCCAAATTGTTTTCACGTCCAAAATTTGCAAGGCTGCCAATTACATCATCGGCTTCGTACTTTTCTTTATCGATATCTTTGATTCCCATTAACTGAGTCAGTTGCCTAATATATGGAATTTGTGGAATAAGGTCCTCAGGCATCTCCGTGCGATTAGCTTTGTAGCGATCATCAATTTCTTTTCTAAACGATGGCTCTTTGCGATCGAAACAATAAACTAAATAATCTGGCTTTATTTCTTTCAAGAGCTTTACTGTCATGGAGAGAAAGCCATAAATCGCATTCGTAGGAACACCTTTATCGCTGGAAAGTGGCCTAATGGCATAATAGGCTCTAAAAAACATTGCACTGACATCGACTAAATAAAGCTTTTTCATAGACATAGGGTCTACCTAAAGCACTGCTCTTTGTCGATGAAGTTCTCACAGGAACTGCGAGTCAAATTGAATAAACCAGGAAGGTTTTACTGTTCGAAATCTAAGTCTTTTGCAGCGATAGAAGATAGCCTTCGCTCACGCATCTCTACTTCTGCGAGAACGCGAATTTTGGCATCCTCAGCTGACTTCTGTGCTACGAAATAGACTTCATCAAGCATATTGAGTTCTAGTTCAGTTGGAGCCACTTTATCGGTCTCAAGTAGCTGAATCTTTTCGCAAGGAACTCCCAAACGTCGGGCTAAGTCAGAGCGACACCAGCCCATTTGATTGCGAAGTTTTCGGATGGAAAGTCCAATCCAACTCATAGCTATCTCCTCTATGAAAAGTATCATTACGGAAGACTGTCATATTAATCAAAACAAAATCTTACCGCTTTGCAGCAGGTTCCTCTTCGGAAAATACAAATATAAGATCACCTTCAGCGACCAGATCAAGTTGATCCACTGCTTTTTTTTCAATAAATTTCATATGTTTGGCTTCTTTAATTTGCATTCGCAAAACAGAGGTCTGTTGAGTTAAATTTGTGATGTCTTCTGCCAACTTTTCTTTCTGTTGATACAAGCCCAACAATTGAAAAATCTTACCGTTTACAATGATCGAGAATAAAAGAAGCCCAAGACACAAAAAGAAAACCTTTTTGGGTTCATATAGAAAAGATAATACATGAGCTAATAGGTCACGAACCATGACCCATTTTACATTGAATTATCTTAATGAATTAATACTTAAAAGATTTTGGCCTTAAGTCTAAAAACCGCGCAAGCCCCAGTATCCGGCCAAACCTGCCAAATCTTCTTCGATGCGAATAAGCTGATTATATTTAGCGATTCGTTCACTTCGACATACACTAACAGTTTTTTTCTGATGGCAATTCAAACCAACTGCTAGGTCAGCAATCATCGAGTCTTCGGTTTCTCCACTTCGATGAGACATTACGGTTTTATATTGGTTCTGTTGAGCTAACTGAACAGCTTCGATTGATTCAGTTAAAGTTCCGATTTGGTTCACTTTGACGAGCAATGCATTAGCAGCACCCTCCTCAATACCTTTTTGAACTCTCTTTGGATTCGTTACAAACAGGTCATCTCCAACTAACTGAACTTTATCACC
>CAZFYV010000034.1:0-11766 GCA_964523195.1 uncultured Pseudobdellovibrionaceae bacterium | reverse complement strand
AAGATCGTTTGTCATCTTGATCCAAGCAGACCAATCGTCTTCTCCAAATGCATCTTCAATGGAGACCAAAGGGAATTCCTTCATCCAGCTCGCGTAGACATCTTGAAGCTCATCTGAGGAAATAGCCTTGCCTTCCCATGTGTACTTTCCATCTTTCAAAAACTCAGTCGCTGCAACATCAAGAGCTAAGTGAATATCCTCACCCGGCTTGTACCCGGCTGCTTCAATAGACTTCATAATCAATTCAAGAGCTTGCTTATTTGAATCCAAACGAGGTGCAAAACCACCTTCATCACCAACCGCAGTTGACTTCCCTAGTTCGTTTAAGATTTTTTTCAAGCTATGAAAAATTTCAGACCCAGCACGAAGAGACTCAGTGAACGAGTCATCAACAACGGGAACTAACATAAACTCTTGAACATCCAAGCCGTTATTCGCATGGGCTCCACCATTCAAGATGTTCATTAACGGAACCGGTAAACGCTTAATTCCCGTTCCTCCAACATATCTGTATATAGGCAATCCAGCTTCGTCTGCTGCAGCTTTAGCGCAGGCGAGAGAAACACCCAAAATTGCATTGGCTCCTAATTTGGATTTATTATCGGTTCCGTCGAGCCCTAAAAGAATTGAATCAATTCCACTTTGCTCAAACACATCAACGCCAACCAACTCTTCAGCAATTGTTTCATTCACATTATCAACAGCTTTACGAACACCTTTACCGTGATAGCGATGATCAGCATCCCTTAGTTCATGGGCTTCATGAATTCCTGTTGATGCTCCAGAAGGAACTGCAGCACGACCAATCGCACCACCTTCAGTCATAACATCTACTTCAATAGTCGGATTTCCTCGACTGTCCAATATTTCACGAGCATGAATTCCTAAGATGTCTGACACTTTGACCTCACTTTTTTAGTTGTGAATATTATGAATAGGTAAATCAACAGTAAAGGTAGAACCTCTTCCGACTTCACTGGATATAGAAAGATGACTGTCATTTTTTTGCAAAAGGCTCTGCGCCTTTCGAAACGGATGATTGATTTTAGAGCTCTTTAAAATCTCATCAAGTTGCTCTCGCTGATAACCTCGACCAGTATCGCTGATTTCAATTTCAGCTCTAGCACCTTTCGGACGAGTTACAATTCTTAAAGCTCCTTTTTGTTCATCCACATCATCAAGAGCCGAAGAAAGAATATAAACCAAGGCCTGCCTGAAGTGACCTTTATCCACTTTGATTTGGTGATCATATACAAAATGTCGGTCAATCTTTATTCCTTTGAGATTATTAGTCTCGACAGTGTCTATGGCCTGATCAAGTAACTCAGATAGACGACTTTCTTCAGCCTGACTCTCTTGTTGTTTGACTTGCTTAATTTTAAGCTCTTCAAAGTGTGCTTTCATATCTGAAAGCTGAGTTGCAGCCAGCTTAAAGACCTCTGGATACTCTTTTTGAATTCTCTCCCAATCAACTCGTCTCATGGCTTCTTTAACCTGGCGATCTGCTCGGCCTTGTCCAACTAATAAAGTTACAAGTTGAAAAGAGCGAGATAGATAATCATTCATGCGGTAAATCTCAGAAAGACTTTTTTGTAGTGGCATAATGCAGTTTGAATCGATGTTGTTAAGTTCTACATTTTCACTAACAATGTCTTGTGGATTTGTGTTGTTACGCAGTCTTTGATTTTCGAGAATCAAATGCTCAATCTCTTTATCTTTAACTAAAATTTCCTTTTGAAACTGCTCCAGCTTCTTTTGGTTATCTTCCAAATCCTTAAGGACATTTTGAAAAAGCTCTGGGCGAATTGATCTGGTTTCTTGCTCTTCTCCGCTGAGCATCGACTCTTGCTGAGATGACCAGTGAATTTCGATCAGGTTTGACGTCCATTTGGCTTTAAAAGGATCTTTGCCTAAAAACGTGGGCAAAGCTTCAATAGCCGACATAAGAAATCGATTACATAAGGGGTACTGATCTCTCTCAATTGGGATTTCGAAAGACATTCCCTCTTCGGTCTTGAACACTTTTGCGACAGGTGGTTTCGGATCAATAAAATAGGACAGAAAGTTTTGAGGTTTCGCAAGACTGTCTTTAGGATCGGAGACCATCCTCAATACGCTATCCAGTGCACCCCATGTGCGAAGTTGGCTAACGGCATGTCCGGAATTCTGAATAAAATCTTCTGTCGAATGGGTTGCCATTTGCAGATCAACGAAATGTAAAAGACGCTCCATCTCATCAGCCCTTAGCCAATAAGAAGAGTCAGTTAGAAATTCTCTGGGTACTTCAGAAGTTTCGTAAATGGCTTCTAAATCTACACCCTGATTTTCTAAATAAGTCAGAATGGTATTCGTGATTTTGCAACTTAACAACACGCCGATGGTTTAGCTGTAAACACTGAAAAATACAAGAATTTCCTACTAACTCGCCTTCTTTGAAAAGAACTTTGAGCGAGGAAATGGAATGCGATTATCTTCGATTTCATCGATAAAAGAAGGCAACTCACCGACCGGTTCAATTTGCCCTTTCATCTTCCCATCTGGGCTCCTGACAAGGTGCCGCAATTCATAAATAGGTACAACTACATAGTTATATTCTGCGTCTAACCCTCGAACCTCAGAGATATGGGTAATTCGACGCGACCCATCTGAGAGCCTAGAAATCTGAATAACCAAGTCGATAGCAGAGGAAATGCTGTACTGCAGGGCCTTTTCAGAAATTTTATTATCGCCACCCATAGCCAAAGCTTCGAGACGAACTAGCGCGTCATTTGGCGAATTCGAGTGGATGGTTCCAAGACACCCTTTGTGACCCGTGTTCATAGCTTGAATAAGCTCGAAGCCTTCAGCTCCACGAACCTCTCCGACTATAATTCGATCGGGACGCAACCGAAGTGAACTCTTCAATAGATCCTGCATCGATACGCCGCCCTTACCTAACTCATCTGGCATTTTAGTTTCGAAACGAACGACGTGATCATATTCAATCGTCAATTCAGACGCATCTTCGATAACAATGATTCTTTGACCTTTAGGAATACGACTACATAGAAGTCCCAAAAGAGTCGTCTTACCAGAACCGGTACCGCCACTCACGAGAACATTCTTTCCAAGGAACATACAAATTTCTAAAAAGTTTGCTGCATCCTGTGTTATCGCATCCCACTTAATATACTGTTTAAAAGTAATTTTCTTTTTAAAGAACTTACGAATAGCTACAGTTGCACCATTGCGCGCACAGGGTGGAATTACCACGTGAACCCTGGATCCGTCCGGTAGTCGAGCATCAAGCCTAGGCTCTTCTTCAGTAATTCGACGACCAACACTTTGTGCAATAGCATTCACCGCTGCCATCAAATCATCTTGAGTTTCAAACTTAACATCAGCTCTTTTGAGCTTACCACCAACTTCGACAAAGATATCACTTGGTCCATTAATTAGAACTTCAGTAATGGTATCATCGAGGAGAAGAGGATAAATTGGTCCGAGGAAGTTTTTGATCGCTTCAAAAAATACTCCTCCTTCCTTACCCCCTAACATTTTAGTTCCCCACTGAAGCTGGTTGACGAATCTGCAATTCAGATTCTTTTTTCATTACAACGAGTGTTCCCTCTGCAGATGTTTCAGGACACTGAAAAGAGAAAACTCCACTCTTTTTGGGACTCATTTCAAAAGTTACGATCTCCCCAAAGTAAGTACCATGATGCTCTGAAAAAGCATCCATAACGAAACTTATATTTTTTTGATCGCTATTTACATTCACCACGTGAACCTTGTATCTGGCTCCCTCTTTCACCCTCACCTTAGATGGCACAAAACCATCTTTAGTATTGATAATTACAAGCTCTTGTAAAGGCTCGCCTTTGTGAAGAACTAAGTCCAAAAATGAACCTCGCTCATCTTCAACAGTTGCTTGTTTCATTTCATTGGCTTTCATTTGATTTTGTCGACGAGACAAATCAATTGACCAATCACCATAAGAAACTGGTGACAGCATCAAAAGCACTAGGAAAGGAATCACCAATCTAGTGAATGTATTTTCTAGCGTGAAAATCCGCATATTCACGCGCTACCTCCATTGCAAGAAAACTCAATGTACGATCATCAAGCTTTCCAAGTTCGTCGAGAAGAACTTCAAAGTCTTCTTGATATTCGTTTGCTATAGACAAAGCTTCACTAACACGACCGCTGTAATCATCTGCTTCTTTCATTTCACTTTGCCAATCCATTTCCAATACCGGATCAATTATGCCCATGTGGTATAAAGCATCGAACACCACCTGAAGATTACCTTGAAGACGCATAATCCCCCCTCTCTTACTGATTTATCGGTAAAAGATCGGTGAATATTGATACATCTGAACTGGAATTAGACCTTGGTCACAGGCCTTAAAAATACACTTACTCTAAGGGAATCAGGAATCTAAAGCGAGTCCCTTGTCCTCGCTGACTATCGACGTAAACTTTACCGCCTTCTTCTTCGATCATCTTTTTAACGGCCGCCATTCCTAGACCTCGACCAGAAGTTGTACTGACCTCGTCTTTCGTAGACATACCTTCTAAAAAAATGCTCTCTGCAACCTTCTGCCTAGACCACTCATCAGCAGGGTAGTTTTTCTCTTTAAGCTTTTCTCTCAATCGATCTAGATCGATTCCTGCTCCATCGTCACTGATATTGATTCCCAACCAATTTCCATCAACTTTATTTGTAATTTCAAAATGAACTTCAAGACGGCCAACTTCAGGCTTACCAATTGATTCTCGCTCTGCTGGTGTCTCAATCCCGTGATCAACACAATTTAAAAACACATTTGTAAGGACCTCTAATATCGGCCTAAAGCGTTTACAAGGTAGTCGAGTAGCACCGCCAGAAAGAATAACCGTAACTTTCTTTTCTTTCTTACTTGCGAAACTCAAAATGCTCATCTTCACTGGCAAAAACAATGAATTGAGTGATTCAGTCTTTATCGTATCTTCAAACAATTGAGATAATTCTGGGTCTTCTAGTCGACTGACAATTTTTTCCAATTTCGACAGGGTCTTTTGGTCTATGATAGCTGCTGCTCGAACGATCCTGCGAAGAGAACCAAGCATTGCAGAATTTTGATCTTGAAAATCTTGTAAATGCGCTTCCAGACTGTGTCCTATCTCGTGAACAACTTCAACGACTTCATCTTTAGGAAAGTCTTTATAAGAAAGTAGTCCGTCTTCGAGAGTATGAAGATAATTCGTAAACTCTCTTGCTGAAAATAGTGAAGCATTACCCTTTATCGTATGAAGACTACGAGCAAAGTTATCGATCGAATCATTAATAGCAAATTCACTTTCCCAATTCTTCATCTGTAAATAAAGGCGTCGTACACTATTAATCCATGACTGAAAACTCACTGGGTCCGAGACGATTCGTTTTATCATTTCAGAATTGGCTGATGCATTTTCAGCCTTTTCCTTGATAGCCTTAATCTCTGTTTGATCGTGTATCAATACTACGAAACCCACAAAACTTGATTTCTCATCTTCAAGATTAACGTAACCAAGTCCAAGCTCACAGTTGATCTCTGGACTTCGAGTCGTTTCAGGGAGTAGATCTGTGAGCGTGGAAAACTGAACTGTTCCATCTCGCAGTAAATTGAACAATACCGATATAGCTTCTTCATCTCCTGGATTGATACCTAAAAACTCAAAGAAATTTTTACCTTTTAATTCGCTAGAATAGTATTTCCATGTCAGATCAGAACAAACTTCCGTTTGATTACCATAACTATCAAATACAATGAATGCCTCTCTCAAATGAGAAGAAATCTGCTGGGCGACCATCTCACTGGTGATTCCTGCAGAGTTTAGTGATTGTATTTTAGAAGCATTCGAAGAAGATGACATAAAATTCCTAGGCTGACAGTAATGCTTCTGCTCCGGTGCGATGGAGAACCATTTCACACCAAAATTTACCTTCGTTATCACCTGTTGTTACGGCAACAAGTAATCGATAACCCTCTACGCTACTGAAGACTTCGTGACTTGCACCAACTATTACCACAGGTAAACACATTCTATATCCAAACTCTTGATCGTTAAGATGCTCCTTAATGATTCCGAAAATCATATTTGTTATTTCACCGACTGATTCTGTTGTTAGATTGTCGACGGTATTTATTTCTGTTTTGAAAAACTTAGATAGTAGAGGGAAGAGGGTTTTTTTAGAAAAGTGTACGGAAAAAGTACCTTCAATGCCATCATCTCGAACAAGGCCAACAACTCCAGAAACATCTTTGTCTTTATCCAGAGAGGCTTTTTCGGAATATGGAAGTATTTCGCATTGAACGTTAGTTTTCAGAAACTTACTAAAAGTCTCCGAAATTGCCCGCTCGACAACTCCCCCATATTCGCCCTCAAACTTTGAGTGCTTTTTGTCGTCAATTGGAAATGCGTGTGCCAATGTACTCTCCCCCCTCTAGAAGACAGTAAGAACGAAATTGCTAAGATGCGTTTGAACTCGCTTCTTCTTCATTTACAACTTCATTTATTTTCGCTTCGAGTCCCTCTTTAGTGACGGGCTTAGAAATAAAACCATTCGCACCCTTTGATAAAGCTGCAACGATCTGGCTTTTGTCTCTCTCAGCAGAAACCATTAGAACTTTTAAGTCCGAGTACTTGGGCATATCTTGAAGAGCCTTAAGTACACCGATTCCATCCATTTGGGGCATATTCCAATCCAGCAACATGAGATGTGGAGCGCGCCCATCTTCAGCTAACTTATCGAGCAATGACAATGCCATTTCCCCGCCGCCAGCTTCACTCACTTCTTTAATCCCTATTTCTTCGAGATACTCTGAAAGCTTATTCCGCGCCATGATGGAATCTTCAACGATGATTACGTGTAAGTCTGCAAGTTGCATCATCCCTCCCTTACCTAATAGATATCGGAAATCACTGGATTCTTCTGAAAACTTTCAGCACTTAAAAAGGCTCATAATCTCGCCTTGTCTCAAAAAAAAACAAGGTGACACGCACCTTGTTTTCTAGAGTTTCTATAATCTTAAATTGGATCAACGGTCACATGATATTCGCTGCCAGTTCTGCCAACTGAGATCTCTCTCCTTTATTCAGAGTTACGTGAGCGGAGATATCATAGCCCTTAAACTTCTCAACTGAGTACGTGAGACCACTGTTAGCACTATCAACATAAGGATTATCAATCTGATAACAGTCACCAGTTAGCACGACTTTTGTCCCTTGCCCGGCCCGAGTCACAATGGTTTTGATTTCATGAGGAGTCAAATTTTGAGCTTCATCCACAATCAAATACTGGTTAGGAATACTTCGACCTCGAATATAAGTCAGTGGCTCGATGTTCAACATTCCCTGATTGAGAAGTTCCTGCGCGCGACCTGCTGCTTTTTTATCTGCACCCATTAAAAATTCGACATTGTCAAAAATCGGCTGCATCCAAGGGTTAAGCTTTTGCTCAACATCTCCCGGCAGATAACCAATATCTCTTCCCATTGGAAAAATAGGTCGACTAACTAACAAACGCTGGAAACGTCCTTCATCGAGTGTTTTATACAGACCCGCGGCTAGCGCTAAAAGCGTCTTACCCGTTCCCGCCTTTCCAACAAGTGAAACAAACAGGATGTCATCGTTCAATAAACAATCCATTGCAAATGACTGCTCAACATTTCTTGGGTGTATCCCCCAAATTCCTTCTTTAGCAGATAGCAATGGTACAATGGCGTTCTGCTTTGAATCGTAGCGACCGACGGCACTGTGGTTTTCGTTTGTCGAATCCTTCATTATGACAAACTGGTTAGACATCAATCGCATTTCTTCAGTAGCTGGTAAGATGCGATCGCTATAAAAACTATTGATTGTCTCTGGATCAACCTGAAGATCGACCTGCCCAGTATACATTTCTTCAAATGAAACTTTTTCGGGCTCATAATCCTTTGCATTTATGCCAAATACATCAGCTTTAATTCGAAGATTGATATCTTTAGAAACGAGTTCAACTGCGGCATTTGGGTTCTCCTTTTGGAGAACCATGGCTGTCATTAAAATTCTATTGTCAGCTTTTGATTCATGAAGTTCTGTGGGCAATCCATCAGTATGTTTATCGCCATCAATTATGAGATGGCTGTTGCTATCATCCAGAGCAACACCTTTTGCAAGACTTCCCTTACCTCTCAGTACGTCAATAAAACGACTAAAATGTCTGGCATTTCTTCCGTTCTCTCCCAAATCGCGTTTAAAGCGATCGATTTCCTCAATCACCGATATTGGTATATGAACTTCAGCTTCATTAAATTTTTTGATAGCGAGTGCATCAAATAGAATAACGTTGGTATCAATGACGACAATTCTTTTGTCTTCAGCCAATCTTCCCCCCCTCAGTGTTCCATCCATAGTTGGAGCGTTCACCTCTATTGCATTACAGATATGGACCTCTGTATAGGCTTTTTAGGCATCTTATCAATTTCCCCACATGGAGAGATGCGGCGAGTTGATCACTGTTTTATGTACTTAACATAGCTCACGATACCGTAGGCAATAAGGGCCAAGACCGAAATAACCATCATAATCCTCTGCTTGAGCAATCTTTGTTTTTCAACGTACTCAGAAAAGGGGATCAGCTTCATTCCGTGACGAGGGCAAAGGCGTAAGCTCGGAGCGAAAAAATCACCTTTTGGACAAACAAACTCCTCTTGGTTTTCAGTCTCAAAGGGGTTTTTAGAGATTTGGTACTTTTCGACCGTCATTTCTTCCTGTTGAGTCTGAAAAGGCCGGTCGTTGGACTCCATGGCCGAAACTTCGTTCTCTTCAGTTTCAAATGGAGGGTACCCAAAAGGCTCAATCAAGCGATTGAGTCTGGAAACTTCGTTGGTTACAACTTCAATAACAACTTTTTGTTGGGGGTTATAACTATCCAGAGCTCCAGGATAAAGCGATGCGTTATCTCCTCTTTGGGGATGATCGAAATCAGCATCAGAATCCTCCGCTAAAAAATCCCAGCTCAGCCCTTCTTTTGTAAGCTTATCTACGAGTCCTCTAGCGTCTGAATAGGTCATCGGTCCAAGGCGATAAATCGTCATAACCAAATTTACCACAGATAAAATTCAAGTGATTGACGAGCTGAATAATAATGCAATTGCACACAAGGCAATCCATGACAGTTACCTTAGATCTTCGTATGACTTATTGGATAGCCCGAATGTACTGTCTGGAAAGGACTTCTAAATGATCGCCATTCAAAAAAAAGATCTCATTTATAAAGCGACCTCGTGGAGTTTTATTGCCGTCACATTACTTTCAGTCATAGGATTCGGAACCTTCGGTAGACACCCACAACTGCTAGCACAGTTTCCATGGGCCACTGAAATTTATGGGCATGCTTACTCTTGGTTTGCACAGGGCCACACTATGATCGCTTTTTTAGCAGCAGCGGCTCTTCTGTTTAGGTATGTAGAATTCAAATGGCTTAAGGCTTTCGCAGCGACATACCTTATTAGCTTTTTTGCAGAGTTCGGTGGAACTTCAGTTGGAATTCCTTTTGGTCACTATCAATACTCTTCTCTCTTGGGGCCAAAGATTTTGGATCACGTCCCCTACCTCGTTCCTACGAGTTGGTTTGTAATGGCTATTATGGCTTACGGAACTGCTAATTACTTTTTTAGAGATAGTCGCTTTTTAAAAGTTCTTTTTGGAGCTTTGATGATTACCGCCTGGGATTTCGCTTTAGATCCTGGCATGAGCTATACCGCCAGTTATTGGACATGGTCTACACCTGGAGTTTACTTTGGAATGCCTTTGTTCAATCCGATCGGGTGGATGATTACTGGGGCGACCATCATTTTTGCAATGGACGTCTTACGAACCCACGAATGGATTGATAATGTTCCGCTCAAAAAGCAGCTTTTTATCTACATTTTAAATGCTTTTCTACCTTTTGCCATGTTGTTGGTCAGTGGAGTTTGGGTCGCTGCACTGGTTGCTGCATTCGTGATTGGAGGAGTCCT
This sequence comes from uncultured Pseudobdellovibrionaceae bacterium, assembly GCA_964523195.1. Classification (GTDB taxonomy): domain Bacteria; phylum Bdellovibrionota; class Bdellovibrionia; order Bdellovibrionales; family JAGQZY01; genus JAUHWN01. Next base: position 1,759 of record CAZFYV010000034.1, on the reverse strand, counting down.
TTTCCTTATGAAGTTCGTGGCAGACCGAAGAGGAAATCAGTTGAGCTTTCATTCCATCTAATTTTTTCAAAAAAAATAGACAAAAAAAAAGCGACTTGAAAGTCGCTTTTTTTTGTTTCGAATTTCAACTCAAAATTATTTTCTCAGCTTAATGTCTAAGTAAACATATTCGAGAGCTGTCATTTTTGCTCTTTGCTTTAAATTGGCACTGGCTGAGTGTCCACCTTCAATATTTTCATAATAAAATACTTTGTGTCCAAATTCGTTCATTTTTGCGGCCATTTTCCGAGCGTGAGCGGGATGAACTCGATCATCCTTAGTTGATGTAATAAAAAACACCTCTGGGTACTCTGCTTCTTTCTTTACCTTGTGATAAGGAGAGTAGCTCAACAAATACTTTCTCATCTTCGGATTTTTAGGATCTCCGTATTCTCCTATCCAGCTTGCGCCCGCTAGTAGCTGAGAATAACGAAGCATATCCAAAAGTGGAACCGAACAAATTACAGCATCAAACAAATCTGGTCTTTGTACAAAACTTGCTCCAACCAATAAACCACCATTTGAACCACCCTTGATTCCAAGGTGTTCCCTCGAAGTTACCTTTTGCTCAATCAAATTTTCAGCCACTGCAATAAAATCATCAAAAGCTTTTTGCCGATTCGTTTTTAGAGCCGCCTGATGCCAGCGCGGACCAAACTCTCCACCACCTCGTATATTAGCAATTGCAAGAGCTCCTCCATTTTCAAGCCAAAGCTTTCCAGCAGTCGACCAATAAAATGGCGTCAGTGAAATTTCAAACCCACCGTATCCATAAAGAAGGGTTGGGATCTTACCATCTTTTTTAGCTCCTTTTCCATGCACTAAGTAATAGGGAACTTTGGTTCCATCTTTACTCGTTGCAAACTCTTGGCTCACGACCAAATTTTTGGAATTGAAACGATCCGGCTGTGTTTTAGCCATCTTAGTTTTTCCAGTAACAGAGTTTAAAAATAAAACCTGCGGTGGCTCCGTAAATCCACTGTAGTTAAGGTATACTGAATTAGAATCATAAGACGTGGAAAGAATTGATTTAGATCCAGTTCCTTTGCTTGGTAGCACCTCGGTCTTCCAACCACCTTCTTTGTTCTGAGAAATTTTGAGTATCTGACTGTTCACATTAAAAAGTTGATCCACCAAAATATAATCTTTGGTTGTACTTACACTTCTTACGGCTGACTTTTGGTCTGGAATATAAAGACTCTCAACTTTCACTTCATCGCGTAAAAGTCCACTTAGCCCCATTGACGCCAACGACCCCTGAGGGAATTGTTGTCCTTTATATTCCCAATCAGAACGTAATACGAATAAAAATCGATCTTTAAACACCTCGATGAACTCAGCATCAATCGGAACTGGAATACGCTTCTTAACACCATTCTCATCTGCTAAGTAATATTCTGCTGTATAAAACGTCTTTTGCTTTCCGATAAAAAAGATCGGTCCTTCGCTCCTAAATGCCCGGTAAGACCAAGCAGAAACATCTTTCATCTCACCTTCAAAAATAGTCTTAGCAGTAGAAAGATCTGTGCCACGTTTCCATGCTTTTAGAACTCGAGGGTAACCTGAAGTCGTCATCGATCCCTTACCGTAATCAGTACCAACTACAAGTGTGTTCATGTCATACCAAGAGACCCTGGATTTTGCCTCTTTGAGATAAAAACCATTTTTAATGAACTTACGTGTAGGAAGGTCAAATTCTCGAACCACTGTAGCATCCTTA
>CAZFYV010000033.1:0-19551 GCA_964523195.1 uncultured Pseudobdellovibrionaceae bacterium | reverse complement strand
AGTGCCTGTCATAGAATCATTCGTCAGACGCAATTGAATGTGCGACGTGGACACTATTCAAATATTACGACAACCACAACTGTGGCAACTCCACATGGAGATGTTGAGGTTCCAGCTGAAAATGATGGACCTCAAGCATATCGAGTAGACCCAGGAAGTAGATACAACTGTTATTACATTAGAAGTGCTCCTAGAGGTGGGAATCATTTGAGACAAAGATGTATTCCTAAAGGAAGAACTGTAACTCGAGATCCTAGCCGCCAACCTGAAAATGGATATATTCCAGTTATCACACAAAGAGGTGAGCGTGGTTGGATGTTCAATAGAGGAATTCATGAAACCGATGGTACTGCTGTAGGAATTGTTGCCATCAATGGACAAAATACAGATCTTGGCGATCACAAGCCAATTGATGTTGATCAAATTCCTGGTCCACTAAAGAGGTTTGCTGAAGAATATAATAATATGTTAGCTAACGTTCCATCGAGTGGAACTGCTAATTGCAGAAGACCGAGATCGAACTATACAACTGCACAGTGTATGATTTGTAACTGTGCAAATGAAGCCGGAACTGGAACTGAATCATCTGAGTACGGAGAAGGTCAAGTGGCTGTAAACCTAGTAGTGATGAGTCGAGTAATGTCTCCTCAATTTCCAAATAATATTTGCAGGGTTATCACGCAGCCCCTTCAATTTTCATGGGCAAATCGCCGATGTAAAATTAGAGGTCGATGGGTTACAGATGGATGTTTGAATACTCCAACAGTAAGCCGAAGTAAGTATACAGAATGTTATTTGAGATCTTTGGATTCATTAAGAAGACAAGCAACAAATAACAACAGATATGGTGTAAACTATTACGCAGAATACATTGATACTCCTGGTTGGGCTAGAAATTGTAGAGCCCTAGATAGAATTCCAGGTAGTGTACATATCTTTTTAGATTGTAATATGAATCAGATTCCAAGAGTAGCTGGCGGTGTTATCCAGTTGGAACAGTAGTTAGGGGTAGCTATGAAATTGAGAGAGATATTAATTACGACAGCGATTTTGACTTTAGGAAGTAGTGTTTTAGCTTCTACAGCTCCCAAGTCGGTGGTTGAGCCAACTATTAGGTATAACTCTGGTGAACGCAGTCACTCCATTGCTTTGGGGCAAGATGCACAAAAGGCTTTTAGCGATTACAAGCAAACGACCGGGCAGAGTGATTTAAATCTCATTGCTCAAGAGGAATATTCTCCTAAGGTTCAAGATATTTTTATCGGCAACTCGAAATCGAGTCCCATGGCGACCACTGGTGACTTCAACGGCGACGGAGTTCAAGATATCGTTGGGAGTTGTAGAAGGGATGCTAAGCATGGATATGTGTTTCTGTCTTTAATGAGTGAAAATGGAAAATATAGAGCGCGAGAAATAATGCGTTGGTCGACTGAAGAGTTTAACGATGAAGCTCGAAGTTGGGCTGATAAGCGTGTGGATACCTATCCTCGTCTTGTTGCTAAAGAAAAAGTAGAATTTGTCGGTGCTGGCCTCGAGAAATTAAATGGTCGCGATGTCATTCAGCTTGAGAAACTGTTTGGTCATACTGATATGATTTATTTTGATGGTAATAGTTTCATTTCTAGTGATGGTTCTGATGTTAGAGCTAAATCTGCTCCTCCTTTGCAAGGTCGTAATCACGATAGATACGATCCTCGTCAAAGATATATTAGGCCTGTCGGGATCGAAGCAGAGAGAGCTGTTTACAGACGCGTGATTACAGAAGGAAGAGCGCGACGCACTTTAGAAATTTAATTTTGATTTTTATAAAAAAAAGGGTAAGAGTTTTAAGGGTAGTTTTTAGATTGTAACTTCTTAGCACCACATCTCGATACACTTAAGGCACAGGTGTTTGATTTTAACAAGAGAGAGAAATGTTAAAAGAGTTAATCCGACGAATTGGATTGATTCTGTCTCGTGAATTTTTCTTTGGGTTCAATTACATAAAGAGTATACAAGTATCAGTTTACTTTTTTGTGTGCTTTTTTGGACCTTCTATTTTAGCGGGCACAGATTCGAAGGAATGTGATTCCATGACCTTAGATCAACTAACTAGGGACCATGTCTACATCATTGGTTGTTATGAGGTTCATCCCGATTCGGACAAACAGAGAAGTTATTTTGTAGTTCTAGAAAACCGCACGGAGTTGCGGGAGAACGGTTTGCGTGGAGGTTTAACTCTTACCGTCTATCGATCTAAAGCCGACTTTACAATCGAAGCCCCAGCCTTTAAAGCCATTGAGTTTCTTGCCGTTGCGGGCATTCCATTCAGTTATGAAACTCCTGGAAATTCAAAAATGTTCGTAGTGACTGACTTTGAGGATGATGGAAATCTCGAGGCGGCTTTTTTAGGAAACGGAAAAGATCAAAGGGTTGCCCACTTTTTTGTGAGTCAAATTCAATTTAAGGGACCAAGTGAGCTATCTATTCAGTTTTACAACCCAGAGACCCTCAGTTGGGAAACTCGTCCAAGCTATTTTAAAGGATTAGGGACTGGAGAATATATCTTATCAAGAAATGCCCATCAGATGCGTTTGTTTATCCCTATTCGAAAAACCTATGTCGAAAAAGATTATGAAGAAACTGAGTATATGAAGTATTACTACGACGCTACTAAACGGGTGTTTCTCAATGAACCCATACGTGCTCTGAGCTCAGAGGATGAGCTCTAGAAGATATATTAAAATTAAACACTAAGTTGAAGCCGCCTCTTCAGGGGCATCTGAGTTTTCTGGTTTAGCTTCCCACATTCGTTTGATTTCGATCATAATAAGCAAGCAAACTCCGCAAACAATACCGATATCTGCAATATTGAAAGCTGGCCAGTGATAAGCTCTAGTTGCGGGCCAATCAGAAAGTCCAATCATGCTAAAAGGAACTGTATCTTTTGGAACATAAAAGTCTAAAAAGTCGATGACATAGCGAAAGCGGACCCGATCAATGTAATTTCCAACAGCTCCACCAAAAACACTAGATAATGCAAAGACAGTGGCTTTATCCCTTTCGGGAACTCCCTTTAAGATGAAAATGATAATCACTAGGGCTATTGGTGGCATAAGTAGAAAAAAGAGATTTCTGTAATCCTCTTGAAGATCTCTTAAAATACCAAAAGCCGCACCATAGTTTCTTACATAGGTGATATTAAAGAAATTATCCCAAACAACAATTTCTTGGCCTAAAGTCAGCTGCGTATGAATGTACATCTTAGTGGCTTGATCAAAGCAGACAAGTAGCCCAGTCATGGCCATTAAGATGAGATACTTTTTTCTTATTTCAAAGCTTTTAAACATTTAGGGCACACCTTGGGATCTTCAGTTTGCAAGTCTTCGGACACATACCAGCATCGCGGACATTTCTCACCGGGAGCTTTTATCGCCGAAACCTCAAAATCCTTACTCGTATTCTCGTTTATTTCCACCTGAGATACAATAAAGAACTCACAGAGGTGTTCTTTCATTAAATTCAAATCTTCGAGATATTTGCCTTTAGCCGAAATTATCAAGCGACCCTCTAAGCTTTTACCAATGGTCTTGTCTTTTCGAAGCCCTTCGAGAAGCTTGGAGGCCTCATCTCGGATCTCAAACAAACGAGTCATTTGCTCAGCTAACTCAGGGTTTTCCCACTGGGTTTTAGTCTGAGGGAAGTCCTCTAGAAAAATGCTCTCACGACTTTTGTGTGGAGCATAGGTGTAGGTTTCTTCTGCCAAAAATGAAGCTAAAGGAGCCAGGATTCGAGTTAAATTGTCGAGTAAATGAAACAGGACTGTTTGTGCCGAACGTCGCTCTAATCCATCACTTTTAAAGGTATAAAGTCGATCTTTAAGCATATCTAGATAATGAGCAGAAAGATCCACAGTGAAAAAGTTATTTAGAAGCTGAAAGACTCTGAAAAACTCATAATTGTTATAATGAACCGTCACTTGATCGGTAAGTTGGTTGAGTTTCATCAAGGCCCATTTGTCTAAAGGCAATAATTGATCGTAGTCCACCATATCTTTTTTATGATCAAATCCATGTAGGTTACCGAGTAAAAAGCGCATCGTATTTCTAAATCGACGATAAACTTCCATCACTCGCTTGATACTTTCCATAGAAAAGTTGAGATCTTGCCCATAATCTTCGGCGGCAGCCCAGAGCCTTAAGATCTCTGCGCCATATTGCTTTATAAGATCTTGAGGGTCGACTGTGTTGCCTAAGGACTTACTCATTTTGCGACCTTTAGCATCGTTCACAAAATTGTGGGTAAGTAATTTCTTGAACGGAGATTTACCATTACTAGAAATCGAAGAAAGTAGGCTCGTTTGAAACCATCCGCGATGTTGATCTGAACCTTCAAGGTATAAATCTGCTGGTACACTAAGACCTTCTCGACGACTTTGAACAGCAGCATGACAAACACCACTATCAAACCAAACATCGAGAATATCTTTACCTTTATCGAAGTCAGTACTTCCACAGCTCTTACACTTTAAATCTCCAGCTAATTCAGAGATTGGCTTCTCAAAATAGGCTTCGATACCGCCATCTTTTTCCATAATGTCGGCGATTTTCATAATTGTATCGTGTTCGAAATGTTCAGTTCCGCAAGACTGACAATAGAAAACTGGGATTGGCACACCCCAATTCCGTTGACGAGATAGGCACCAGTCTGGACGGTTATCAACCATAGCTGTAAGACGCTTAACTCCCCAGGCAGGAACAAATTCAATATTATCAAATGAATTTTGAGCTTTTTTACGAACGTTATATTCAGGGTCATCCATGCGGATAAACCACTGTGGAGTCGACCTAAAAATAACTGGTGTTTTAGATCTCCAATTATGTGGATAGCTGTGTTCGATTTCTTTATGACCGAGTAAGCGATCAAGTTCTGTTAGTCGTTCGATGACTTTAGGATTGGCTTCAAATACATGAAGCCCTTCGTATTCTGGCACTTCTGAAGTATAGCGACCGCGCTCGTCCACAGGACTAAAAATAGGAAGGTCATATTGAAGGCCCGCAATATAGTCATCTTGACCGTGGCCAGGAGCCGTGTGGACCATTCCCGTCGCTTCCATTGTTACATGGTCACCTAAGATAAATTTCGAGGCACGATCGTAAAAAGCATGGCGGGCTTCAAGGTTTTCAAATTCGGATCCTTTGACTCTAACTCCAAGATCTTTGAGTTCGATGTCACAGTCGTTTTCAACAGACTCTTTAAGCTCAGCCGCAATAAAGATGATGTCCTTACCCGTATCGAAGAAGCCATATTCAAAATCTTTATGGAGTGCAATCCCTTGGTTCGCTGGAAGCGTCCAAGGGGTTGTTGTCCAAATCACTGCAAAAACAGGTTTGGCAAAATTAAATTTTTCTAAACCTTGTTCCATTGGAAATTTTGCGTAGATAGCGGGGCTTTTATGATTTGCGTATTCGATTTCCGCTTCCGCCAAAGCTGTTTGAAGGGTGTAGCACCAGTGAACAGGTTTTTCCCCTCGATAAATGATTCCATTTTTTAAAACTCGAGCGAGTTCACGAACTTCCTCAGCTTCATACTCAGACTGTAATGTGAGATAAGGATTGTCCCAGTCAGCGATCACTCCCAACCTGCGGAATTGATCTCCTTGTGTTTTGACCCATTTCTTTGCTTCTTGTCTGCAGAGTTCTCGGATCTCAGCTGGAGTCTTTTCATTTCTCTTTTTTCCAAGTTCTTTTGTAACTTTGTGTTCGATTGGAAGTCCATGGCAATCCCACCCGGGAATAAAAGGAGCGCGGAAACCTGCCATATTTTGATATTTGATGACAAAGTCTTTGAGGCACTTATTTAATGTGTGACCCATATGAATGTTACCGTTGGCATAGGGAGGCCCATCAGGCATAACAAAAGGCTTGTTTTCAGGGCGTGATTCAATCATTTTATTGTAAATCGAATTTGATTCCCACTTTTCAATGGTTTTCGGTTCGTTTACGGGTAAATTTCCCTTCATGGGAAACTCAGTTTTGGGCAAATTGATTGTATCTTTGAAATCCATAGAATCCTCACTCTATAAATGAGTAAAGACCCTATCAAATTAGCTATTCAGAGTCACTCTCTGAAGCTCTCTAAACCCGCTTTTAATCGCGAATTTCTAGGAATTTGAGCAGTTTTCTAGCTCCGGTGGCTATGACAACCTTCATGGCTTCATCTGGACTGGAGAGATTGAGTTGTCCTTGAACTCTCAAAATGTAATTCCAGCTTTGAGCGTCCACTGAGAAGGTGTGGGCTGATGGATTTTGGAGTGTGCTGTGACTCACTGTTTGGGGCTCTAGCAGATGGTTAGAGTGTTGCTGGATCTGCTGTTGAGGCATTCCTTGCGGGATTTGAGGGGCTTTCGTAGCTGCAAACTGAGGCTCTACATAGGCGCGCATCTCGCTTCGAATCTCATCGAGTTTTTGGAGAAGTTCTGGAGATAATTGCTCCATTTGAGGAGGCAATTCATTCGAATCTTGTTTCGCTTTAGATTCTTTTTCCATATGTGCTTCAAGTCCTGATGTTAAAGGTTGCACATTTTCCAAATGGCTAGCTGGTGGTGTGGGCTCTGCAGAATTCTCTAAATCGGTTGGGACGGGCGATTGTTCTTCAAATTCTTGCAGGCCCCGTGCTAGGTTTTTGAGGTTTGACTTAAAGTCCTTAGAACTTACTGGCGCTTCTGATTCCAACGCATTTCCAAAACGTTTGGTGCGAAGATATAGGCTGACCAAGGCATCAGTTGAGTGAACTGAACTTCGAACCTTTTCGTCTTGATTTTGAAGCCAATTAAATGCTTCAACGACGGTATCGCGAGTGTAAGCCTGAGGAGGTAAAGTCTTTTTATTCATAATGGAGGAAAAGTTGTACCGACCAAAAAATTAACTTTCAAACTTTTCTTATTTTTTTCTCCGAAACTGCTAAAACTTTAAGACCCATCCTGAGTTATAAACTTCTTTTTCCACAATCTTTTCCACAGTCTGTTTTTTTCTTGCATAAGAGAATTTTATATCCGGCCCCTAGGGGGATTCAGAGGGGTGACAATTGCCATTCAAAGCGACAAATTAGGTCCTGCCCACCATGTTTACACTTTGTAAGTGCCTGAAATCTATTAGCTTTTTGGTTCCATTATGGGGTGGAACCGTGGTTCTTTTCTTGCAATTTCTACATTAGTTTTACGAGGAATTTACAGGGAAATTGGTGTGGTGATGGAGAACTCGCAGCATAGGAGTAGTTTTGAGTCCATCCCTGAAGCATTTTGGAACTAGATTTTTGCAGATTGCAGTGGTTCTGGCCGCTGTTTTTGCCATAGGCTGTTCTTTCAAGAAACCAGCCGTTGAGGAACCCTTTCCAGACGACGGGAGAATCTCCAAGTCGTTTTTCTTCAATTATCAAAACGGAAAATTGTTATCCTCAAAAACGTTCATCTGTGGATGGGCTGCACACCAGTTAGCTGCGCAAGGTGTGGGTTCACGAATTTCAGGAGTAAATGGATCAGGACACTGTAATGTTGAGTTCGAACAAACATCAAATTCCCTCATAGGTCGCCTCGTAAACCCGACTTACCCTAACGACAAAGAACGTTGGGAAGTGTTTGTCACAATACCAATTAAAAAGCATTACTACTTAGAAAAGCGTAAAGATAGCCGTGGTCGTGATACTGTGGATGTCGTAGAAAATACGAGTCGTTCACACTGGTCCGCTCGCCCTTATATGAACCTTGCATGGGAAAACATGCAGATTAAGCCGTTTTTTATCGGTGGACTATCTGGTATCGGAATCGAGGATGTAGAATTCGATCCTGAAAATGGATTCTTTGGTTTCACTTCTACTGGGATCAAAGAAAACATGATCTACCGGTGGATGAGACTTGTTGGCTACTACAAGGAGCAAGCGAAGTATCGTTACAATTTCAAAGCTTTTGACTCAAATCCGAGCTTTAAAAAGACGCCTTTTCACCACAGGAACTCGAGGCATTTAAACATTCTCCACATTATGGGAAAAATGGTAGATGGAGTAGCTCCAGTTCACTACGCTGCCCATTGGGATACATCTAAAAAGCACGATGTTTACTTACATGGTTTTCCAGACGAGTACGAACAAGTAGGTAAAGATGTTGTTGAGTTGTGGAACGATGCCTTTGAGAAAATAGGCCATGGTCGACCATTCAACGTAAAAATATCTGACCGTGAATACGGCTTTGATTTAAGATATCCAACGATCAACTGGATCGATGATCGTAGACTCTCTGCTTACGCACCTCTTGGTGTAGGTATGACCATTGCCGATGTTAGAACTGGTGAAGTTCAATGGGGAATGGTTACCGTTTGGGGCGGTATGATTGATCGAATCATTAACGCCTACTCTCCGGTTGCAAGTTCAGGCGATATGGCCGCTGTTTCTTGGGGAGACCTAGGAAAGCCAGTGGTACAACTTTCAATGATGGAACCAGATGGTTTAGCCGAAAATATAAAGTCAGCTTTTCCTGCGACTCTTATTCCGGATATTGATTTGGGCTCGGTAAAGGCAAAACTAAATCAGTCTTATCAAGATCAACTAAATCAACTTAACCAGCTTCAAAGTGAGTTGGATCAAAGAGTTTCGGAGATCGAGACGATATTGTCCGAAGACTCTCCTTCGGCTGTAACAGATGATTACTACGATTTTGGATACGACCCTCTTCGTGAAAGAATGCTTTCGACCCCTGGGCTCGTTGGAAGTGATTCCGCAGGTGTAGATCCAGCTCGAGTCGCCCAGATAAAAGCTCAACTCTATCAGGAGTTGGCAGGTAAAAAAGCTCGCATCCAAGAAATCCAAAACTCCAGGGAAGATATTGTTGGAACGATTTCCAGTGATTTTCTCGAAGTTGTATCCGAACTTAAGCAACAGTCTCTTATTTCTCCAAAGCAGTCTGAGATTTTCAATGGAGATCAGCTTCAAAAATGGATTAACCAGCCTCAACTTTCTGAAAGTATTCGCAGATCTCCAGTTATGGGAAGTGCAAGTTTCTATCAGATGTTGCAAGACAACCCGAATATGTCGAAGTCAGAGTTTAAAGAGAGCTTTCATAAGATTAAGATGGATGAGTTAACTGGCGTAAAAACTGTTTTCGATCTCGATAGAACGGTACAGAAATCTGCAGCGGCTATGCAGCTTGGTTTAGCGCTTTATAATGTAGATAAGTTTAAAGCTGGTAAATCATTTATTAAAGATCTCTTGCTCCACGAAGTTGGTCACATGTTAGGTCTTGGGCACAACTTTAAAGAAAACATTTTACCGGAGCGTGGAACTGTTCCTAATAAGTATATCGATGGTGATCCCAATTGTTCGGATGATGAGCTAGATCCTTGTCGCCAAGGACTAGAAGCCATGGCTAAAGATCGATTTCGTAATTATACCACTGTGATGGGTTACAAAAATGGAGTGACCGATGTCATTATGGATTACGAGGAGTTAAAACCAGGGCCTTACGATATTCATGTCTTGGAATATCTATATAATAAGCGCTATCCAATGTATCCAAAGGATTCGGATGGGTCTGATGAATACGTATGGGTTGAACTCAAAGAAGACGGTCTTATTAAAGAAGAAATGACGGGCGAAAGTGGTCGAGTTCTAGAGCCAGGGTATTTCCCAGCCTGTAATGATTTAGACGCCAGTTACTTTATGGATCCATATTGTAAGAGATGGGATCGTGGATACGATGCCGTAACTCTCGTTCAGAATTATTACGATGACTATAAAGCAGGACTTTTTTCAAGTCTCTACGCTTTTTCTGATACTGTTTCTGGTTCGGCGCACTGGTATTACGAATATGTAATGTGGGTACAGTCTCTTTCGACATTCGCCAGAACGAGATTGTTCTACGATTTTATGAGACAAAAATATGACTCTAAAATCAAAGCTCTTGTTGATAGTAGTTCCGATGGTGGAGTCGAGTATTTACTTGGTTTTTCTAAAGCGTGTAACGATGTACATCAAACTGGAACTACCGACAATCCTGGGCTAAGAGCGTTTTTTACCAACCCAGAAAACAAAGAATTATTAAACCTTTGTGTGGCGAATTCCATAACCATGAATGAACTAGAAGGTGTTTTGAAGCTACCTGGTTCTGACTATACAAAAATAGACTATTTTAATAGATATGCGACTGCATCTATGATGGGTGGTGAAGCTAAAAGTTCTTACGCAAGAGCCTTTGGTACTTGGAAAGAACTTGCTAGAACTCCTCTTAAGGTTCCAGCTCTAATTGTAATGACAGCACCTTATGCCATTATGAATTTTGGTGGATGGATTTTTCCTCACGACCGCTATGCTGGTCAGGATGGTAGTTACCATTTCAGTACCCTTTATCCGAGTGAATACTCTAAAGCCATTTCATCGGCCACTGAAATGAACCTTGTATTTGGTAACAGCAAGCTTGATGACTCCACATATATAGGACGAACGGTTTTGTCTCTTGGATATTTTTTAAGAATGTCTATGTTCAGTAACGATATCTTGAGGTTCTATACGCCATTTATCGAGAACATTCGAAATCAAACACAATTTAGATATTCGTTATCTATCATTGATGTTTCTAAGAAGGATGAAGAAGGTAAGGAGATCGCAAAGAAATTCGATGCGACAATTCACAATATGTTCTCGAGAGGAGCGGAATCGGTTCCTGAAATTTATTTGTATAAAAATGATCGAACTATAATTATGCCGCCTCCAGGTAGCTTGTTGCTTCCTTTGAGACCAATACGTTGGTATTCAAAATCTAATGGTTACTACTTCGCCATTAAAATGGATTACTCTGACGACTTCTATGACTTTTTAAAGTCAAATAGTGTTCGTAAAGATCTCGAAGAACTTTACTACAATACGATGAAAACTTGTATTGAAGGTCAGAGTCGAAACGGTTTGAGGTACTTTTTTAACGATACGGTTGATGAATCAGTCTTTCCAGGGTTTGTCTTTCCTAACAATATCCACCGAAGAAAATCAGATAAAGATCGATTCTTTATCTCTTTGGAAGAACAGTTTTCGAAGTACTATTCCAACTCAGATAACTTTTTTGTTGTTAAGCCTGAGCAGAGTTATTGTGAGGAGGCCATTAGGGGTCAGGGTCTACTTGTTATGGCGGCAAGTGTGATCAATGGTTTCTACTTTCCTCAAGTGCTCGATTATATTGAGAAGGGGTCTAGATAATGTTTAGTAGATCCTCTCATTTATATAAAGTGTTGTTGCTTTCACTAGGATTGAGTTTCCTAGTGACTGCTTGTGATACAAAGAGTGTTAAAAGAAGACCCCACGAAGGTGCCGATCTAGAATTTCAGGCGAGAGAAGAAGGGGTTAAAGAAGCAAATCAGCAAATCGAAGCTCTTTATGCCCAACGTGAAGCCCTTACTGAAAAAGCTGGAAACATAGAGTCAGCTCAAGAGGTCATGTCTCAGCTCGAAGAGTACATATTATCTGAAGATTATGTCGAAAATCCTGAAATTGGACCAACCTTGGAATTAAGAACTCTTTTGGGAATCTATAACCGTGCTTTCTATGCTTTATTGACTGCCGAAGGTAGGTCAGAGGGCTTGACTGAAACGATCCAAAAGTACGAGGCAGCAGTTTTTGATAATTGTACGGCTGATATGAGAAACTGTGAGCGTCTTGGATTTTTCAGAGGAGATCACTTAAGCTCTGATATTCTTATTGAGATTGCCAAGCTTCGTCAGCCACAGGTAAATGCTCTAGATACGGCCTCTGAAAGAGACGCATCAAAGATGGCCGAGTTCGGAAGTTCTATATCTAACTTCTATAGATTACTTTATACATCCTTTGAAATTCAAAATAGACAAGAGAATCGTGATGTTTTCTTGCTTTATATACGAAACAGTCAGAGTTACTTGAGGTACTTTGAAAGTATTGAAAACCCTAGTCAGGCTATTTTGGAGCAACATAAAAGACATAGGGATATATTAAATATTGTACTAGCGCGAATTCAAGAACAGAAAGCGAGTAATCCTGAGGCACGAGCGAACTATTGCGAATTTGTGATTGAGTCTAAACCATATGCTTTTGGTAAAGAACATTCGACTCATTTGGATCGCAGGAATTTACAGAATTTTATGGCTGAGTTTGTTCAATGTTCTAAGGAGCGAGGACAACTTAAAAACTTGATTTCGAACTATCTTCAAGAAAGAGAGACTGAAAAGAAGTCGACAGCTGAATTGGATGCAGGTGATTCGCAAGTTAAGTTTCATCCAAGTGCAACGACATCTTATTTTCAGGCAGAAACAGAGTTAGATCGCTCACCATTTTTATATAATTCCTTAGGGCTTCAAAAAGTCGAGACGAGTAGTCTACAGTTTTATGTCATAGAAATGCTTTACTATGAAGCAATCGATCAAAGAACAGCATCTTTATTTCTTCGAAGTATAGGTGATTTAGACGATATGGCGTTCTTGAATATGATTGAGAACTTCATGAAGGTACAGATGGCTCACTTGATTAGGGCAACCTATATTGATTTGGGTGAGTATTTTCGAGAAGAATACAAAGAAAAAGGCCTTGCGACTGATTTATTTTCAAATGCCGTTAAGTACTTAAACTCTAGAATTCAATTTGATTGGGAAATTTACAAACTTCGAAGTAGTTTTATTAGAACTCTTTTAATCCAAAACTTTGATTCTAAGTACAATCGTGTTGTTCGAGACCCGGCACTTAAGCCCGTTGCTGAAAAGTATAGGATTTTAAAAGAGAAACTGGAGCACTTAAAAGATCACATCGATTATGTGATTACTGAACCATTGATGTTAGCGCTTAACTACTATATGGCAAGATCTCAGGGTTCGATTAAGTTCCACGTTTCTTGGTGGCCTGGAACAAATCAGTATTTCGATATTGATGCATCTTCAACTTTGACCAACTTTTTCTTGGGTGATCGAGAAGCCTTCAAGTATCGGCTATTTAAGTTTGGTAACAAGCGCTTCGAATTTGAGAGATTTCAAAAGTTTCATGCTTTTGAATACGCTCTGCGAGGTGGTTTGTTTGAATTTTTCCCATTTGATCTTCTCGAAGAGGATGCAGAGTTTAAACTTGTGGAAGAAGAAGGCACGACGGTTAATAACGAGTACTTTTTCTTTAAAGAGTTTATAGAAGACTTTTTTAGTGCGTCTCAGAGAAAGTTCGAAACTGAAATCGATAAGCTTAACATATTGGCAGTTAATAGAGATTTTACTGACCGATTCATGGATGCCTGTGTGGATCCTTTTGCGGCTTCGATTGTGTTAACGACTGGTGAGCTCTATTACTCCACTCTAACAGCTGATAAAGATATATTCGAAGGGATCATGCAGATATATGGTGTAACCGGCCATATTTCAAATTACCGTGCGAACTTTAGATTTGTTGAGCGAATCATCGATATATTAGAAGTTCATCTGAACAATGCTGATAGAGTTCCGACAGCTAAAACTGAAAAAGCAGCTGAGATATTGGCTAAAATAGATGGAGAGTTGGAGCAATTTAGAAGGCTCGAACGGGAACTCTTTAGGAAAGTTTTCGAGTTTGATCGAAGAATTGTAACTCAAGAAAGAAACTGTTTAGACCGCCTTTACAAGGCAGAGTTCTACCGAAGAGATAAAATTTATCAGGCAAATATTGATTTTTATAAAGATGTTCATGCGGCAATGAGCTTACTTCGCGTTTATGACGGTTCTGAATTGACGACTGCATCTATAGATAGCTTAGCCAGTAAGTGGTACGAAGAAGCGAAGGCAAACAATTCTGAGCTTTCGAAAGCTCAAAACTATAGCTCGGTTGTTAGTCTTATAGGAGATCAAAGCACAGATTCACTCTTGTTGGATGTAAAATCTCGAATAGTTGAGCTTGGTAAAGAAGTTATTGAGTCCGGACTTGTTGGTCATTTTCAAGCTCAAGGTTTAGCGGATAAATCTTTAAGAGAAGCGCTTAATTACTTTTTAGGTATACATAATGTTCATATTTCTCCTTTTCGACGAGATGGTAAAGAAGACCTGGGTTTTGTCGTTGAAGGAATTCTCCCTGAGTCCGTTTTAGAACGTGAGATTAAACGCCTTAATTTGATTACTAGTGGTGAGTTTACACAAGGGCGTTGGGATACCACCATGCGCATTCGACATATGATGAATAATTTGGATGTGGAAAGAGCTGAAGCGGAGGAAGCTATCGGCGGAACTCTTCCTGGTGATTCTGAGTTTATTGCTCTTGCTCCTAATGTAGATATTCCCATTGGATCTATTGGTGAGCTAGAAAGGAATAGTCTCTATACAGGTAATAAAACTGACCGAGTCGCTTACAGTGTTCATCCATATATTTTTGTTCAAACCGCCATGTCTCAGATGGGTGGTCAAAAGCGTGGTGGAGATCAGTATCTAGGATGGCATTCAGGCTCAGGTCTACGGTTGGATCATTTGAATACCCGTAGAAGTTTCCTTGCTGAGATGTCGACGATGGGTGCAATTGAGACAAAAGATACTGACCCTGAAAAATGTCGAAGAGATATTTGGGGTGAGATCAAGGCCGATAAAACATGGCAAAATATTCCGCTCTATAGTGGTGTTGCAGATTCTGAGTGCGGAGCGGTCCGGGTGCCGATCAGAGATGTGATTGAAGACTATATCCAATTCACGGATTCATTTATTAAATTAAATGACCCTGGTATTCCATCAGATGCATTACCTGAACGTCTTGGTGATAGTCAGCAGGTTCAAGTTGTAAATTGGCTAGATCGTGAAGGTCGATTTATTGGTGAAGCGAAGAGAATGTTCCAGTTTAAAAGTGAGCCTAGTACTAGAGAGTGGACTTGGTTTGATGAGTTTATTCGAAACAGGTACACAGGTGTTGAAGGTCGTACAATGACTGGTGCCCAAGTTCGATTATATTATTTAGCTGGAAGAGCTGCCTTTGAAAGGTTTATTGACCTTAAACTGAAGAAAATTGATATCAATATTGATTTGTTTCCTTTCAATGAAAAAGTAAATCAATTGGAGCGTGATTACTATAGAGAGAAATTCACACGAGGATTAGGTTATTATTTAGAAGCTACTAAATATATCAGAAAACTCGAGGATGAAAAACGAGACCTTGGAGACGTGGTCTTTGAACGGACACAGACTCCACTGAGAGAGGAAGATCTGCTGAATGAAGAGTGGAGATTTGTTCATGTTAAAAAGAGAACAGATGGGCCGAGATCCGATACTCCAATTTATCTTCGAGATGATAAAGATTCCAACTACTCTGCCTATGAGAGTTTTTTAAAGGCATTCTTTAATATCGATTCAGATTGTAAGGCCTATCCTAAACCTGGTGATCCTGATTGGCCGGTTTTCGAGGGATCTTTGTCTACAATATCAGATTGTAAGCAAAGGTATGAGGCCTACATACAGCGATTTAGAGAAGTATCGGATCAGGATAATTACGAGGCCGCTCCTGGAGGCTTCTAGTTGAAGATTAAATCACTTCTTGTCATTTTATGTTTTGTTCTTGGGGCTTGTTCTTCTGATCGAGCTCCAAAGATACATGTGCATGAGCGACCTGATGTGAGTCCCGAAGAGGAAACTCCAGTCGTTAAGTATGACCTTGCATTTTTTCAAGAGTTTTCAATTGAAGAGCTTGAAGGGTCCACAGCAGAGTCTGTGGAAAAACGTGTGGAAATTTTGGAAAAACTGGGTAAACAGCTTTTTCTCACTGAGCGAATGGCCAGTGAAGAGTATCAAAATGACCAAGATATTCGACGCTACCTTCGAGCTTATAATACTGTATTAATCAGTCTAAAAGATGAAATGACATCGAATCAAAAAGTAGCTCAACTTTACGAGATGTACGATGGTTGGCTATTTGAAGACTGCCAATTGGAAGAGTTGAAAGGCTGTAAAAATCACCCGTTTTTTAAGTCTGACCCTCAGTCTTCAACAGTGATTCGGATCTTAGGAGATAAAAGAGCTCAAACCAATATTAAGTTGGCTTACCGATACTATGCATTAGCCGTGAATTTTCAGTCGTCTCGTAAAATTGATCTTTCATTGAATAAGACTATTGTAGCAAGTTCAGTTGATTTCTTTGCTGCCTTTGTTAATGAGGAAACCTCAGGAAATACTTTTAATTTAGAGTTGAAGTCAGGATTGATCGAGACAGAGTTAGAGTTTCTTTCTCAGGTAACTGGACTAGTAACTGCGTCTCTTGGTTTGTGGTCTGAGATTTCTGAAGACCCTGATGTTGTAGCTATTATGCCTAGGCTTATAAAATGGTATGAGTCAGGTACTCTTGAGACAACTCTCTCCAGAGGTTTTTCAGAAGCTATCAGTCAGATTATTCAAAATAACCTTAAAGACGAAGCCGTCTGGAAGGAATATGTCGCTTCGATCAATCGAGATCAATCTAAAGCAGGGTCATATAACAGTGTTGTACAAAGCTTAAGGTCTGACGGATCAAAATTGATTCAAGTTTTAAATTATTCTCCGATAGCCTATGTGGATATTCAGAAAAATAAAGATGATATGATCTATCTTTATTTCATTACTAAACTTATGGATGGAAATAATTCAGGTCAGTTAAGTAATTTTTGGGAAGCTTCGGAAAAAAATGTTCCTAGATTACTTGATATACTCGACTCCGTGGTAAAGGCGAACTTGATCGAAGCGATCAAGTTTTCCAATTCAAAAATGGCAGAATATCAACAAGAACACAAAAGGCGAGGACATTCTCCTGGTATATTAATTGATAAGTTAGAGGAGTGGTCTCAGACCCGCGTGGAACCTAAGTGGTCTGTTTTTCATAGTGAAGTGTTTAGAATTCGAAGTTATTTCGAAGCTTATATTGAGGGACAAGCAAGTTACCGAGCTAATGAGGAAATTTGGAAGCGTATTAAGCAAACTCGATTAATGTTTGATCGACTTAATGATAATATCAAACTCTTGGTTACTTATCCCAATATTATTATCTTAGGTTACCTTGCAGCGAAACTTGATTTCAATATGGTGCTCCAGGGTATGGGAATGAAAATTACTGTAAATAAAGATGTGGTTTTAGATCAGCTAATCAAAGGTTTAATCCCGCCATTTTTTAAATACACTCGCTATGAATTGGATGGTGAGTCTATTGATACAGTTCAAATTCAGTACGCCATGTATTACTCGATTGCCACAGGTTTGCTGCAAGATCATGGTATTGATGTGAAAGACTTTATGAAAGTCTTCTTCTCAAAATACTTGGACCGCGATCGACAAAAAATTCGAGTTTGGATTAGGCGCTTTTTGAATATCGAAAAAGAAGGATCGGGTTATGATCAGGCCTTAGACCTATGTAAGGCCATTGATGAAGGAAGATCCCAGGCAGTTGTGAATTCCATTCGTTTTCAAGACTTACGCTTCTATTCTTTTTTTGGTTATGAAGGTCACGGTGAGAGTAGTGACCTAATGAAAGAGACATCCAGTGCTATTGCGGCGACACATATGACTCGAGCTTTCGATGAAGCCATCGAAATGCTTCGTAGCGATGTTGATCCTAAACTAAGGCAACTCTACCTTCTAAAGCAGATGTTTTTGGAGGTTGGTCGACCTGACGCAGTGGCAGCAGTTCAAGACCTCTTTGATGAGATCGAGGCCATGAGAAATATTACTTTTCAAAAGGCGACCACGATCTATTCAAATTTAAGAAAGTGTTTGCGAAAAGTAGCTAAAATTGAGCATGACCGTAGGCGAGAGGTTTTTGATTTTGAACGAGAATTTGGATTATATGTTTATGAAGCTTTAAGTGCTTTGCGCGACTTTAAAGAAAACTCCACAAAATCTGTATCTGAATTAAAAACTATATATTCAGATCATTCATTTTTTAATGTAGGGTATTTCAGTGACATTGATGAAAGCTTAACTCTATTTGAGGCTCTAAATAAGAAGCTTCTAGATAGCCAGCTCTATAAACCTGCAATGGATGCAATCTTAGGCTATCGTGAAGACATGGTTTCCCTGGGGGGATTCAAGGTCTCTAGTGATGGTAGGTACTATTTTTCTGCGAGAAAATTTGACCTTTATACTCGAATTGCTGGATACCTTTTAAATGGTTTTAATGGTCAGGACCTAAGCACTCGTCCAGATAGATTCGATTTGAAGTTTCCGACATCAATGAATGAATTACGCCAGATTATTTTGCTGTGGTTTACGGATCATGAGCCTGTAAAACATTTATACGTCTTTGACGACAGTGATGGTGAAGTCAATCGAGATCTTTTTAAGCGCAGGTTCTTACAGTACTTTGCTAATAATTCAAGATGGTTTAGAGATCTAGGTGGGTCGGTTCACTATTTGAGGAATGCGTGGCGAACTGAGATTGCTTTTCTGAAATACGAACCGCAATTGGAACTCGATATTTCTAAGATTATTGACTGTAATCAGCTTTGTCAGACTGTAAAGTATAATAGAGTTCTAGCTCGCTCTAAAATCCACCTTAATAATGCACTCAGAGATCTAGCTCGCTATAACCTGGTGGAAGAAGATGTGGATCTATTGCGAGAATTACAATGGTCTTCTTTCTTTTCTGGTGTCTCAGGTATTATGACTGCTGGTCCGAGGCACCTCTTTGTTACTGGTGGTGTTTCAGATGTAATGAAGAGTCCATTTGATGAGTCTTTTAACTATCTCGTAAGTGTACGTCTTGGTGAAAATCCAGAGTTCCGCGGCTATTTAGAAAATTCTGAGAAGAGTTGGTTACCACCAGATCAGAGTAATTCAAGAGGAGAAATGAATATCACTCCTGAAATGATGATGGGGCGATTAAACCCTTATTACTGGTCCCTTGAGTATTTTGAATCCATTCGGGATGCTAAAAAGAATCTCATATTCGAAGTACCTGAGAGAATTCGAGCGTTGATCACGGCTCATTTTTCGGAGCAGTTTAAAAATGATATGCGAATTGTTGATACTTATTTGAAGGCAACGGAAGAAGTTTCTTCGAATTGGGACTTAGAAGGAATACAGTTCAGTCTTGTCGAGCCAGTGTTTACAGACTTCGAGCCTATCAATGCTGGATTAGTTGGTCAGTATTTTCAAGATCTAAGGCGATTTAATTCCAGCACTCAAAACATCTTTATTCCTGAAGAGTTCCAGGGTGAAGAGCGCTGGACAAACTATAAGAATCAGTAAAATTTCACCTAAAGACTATGCGTATTCACCAGATATAAGAACATCATCGCAAACATCAGCAGATTTGTAACAAGACTAATTACATAGCCCTCTAGGTGAATTGATTCTTCGCTACTGGGTCCTTTTGAACTTTCGCTACGTACTTTTCTTTCCATTATCAACCTCATCATCATCACGTTTAGCTTCCATGATTAGAATATGATTCTATGGTGAAAAAGTACTCTTATAAAAGTGTTACGAAAAAACACTGCAAATCTAGTGGTTTACTCGATGTAGTCCTTTGCGTTGATTCCGTACTTCTCAATCTTACGAAGAAGAGTCTTTTTTGGAATCTTGGCGTGAAGAGCTGTTTGATTGATGCGGCCTTTGAATG
>CAZFYV010000032.1:0-19617 GCA_964523195.1 uncultured Pseudobdellovibrionaceae bacterium | reverse complement strand
ATATCTTAAGTCAGCACCACGGCGTTTTCTTTGTCGGTTCCTTTGCGCCGTTTGACCACCAGCTTGTCCGCCAGCCTGTCCACCTTTCTGTTGGAAAAAGTCGTTGAAGATATCTCCAAAGAAATCTTGGAAAGAATCTTGATTGTCGCCTTTATAATTTTGAAAATCTTCGAAAGGATTGCGCCCTTGGTATCCGCCTTGCGCACCAGCCCTACCAAACTGATCGTAAAGTTTTCTTTTTTCTGGATCTTTGAGGACATCATAGGCTTCTGAAATTTCTTTGAACTTATCTTCAGCGGCCTTATCACCTGGATTGCGATCAGGGTGATACTTTACAGCTAAGGCTCGATAAGCCTTTTTTATTTCATCGGCGGTAGCAGTACGCTTAACACCTAGAATGCTGTAAAAATCCTTCTGGTTTGCCACTAATTATTAATCCTCATCAATATCGATCTCGTAAACATTTGAATCTTCAGGAGTGCTATCATTTGGACCGTCACTTGGTGGTGGAGGCGGAGACGAAGATGTCGGCTTCATCGCAACAATAACTTGTCCAGGTCTTAAAAGTTTATCGTGGTATTTATAGGGTTTTCTAAAGGCCCTTATTACATGTCCAGGGGTATGATCGGTGGTTTCTTCGCTTCCCATGGCTTCGTGGATATTTGGATCAAATGGTACACCTTCAGAAGGAACGGCTTCAATCCCATTATTTTGAAGGGCTTGAGTAAATTCCTTTAAAGTCATCTCCACTCCAGTTCTAAAGTTGTCTAGAGTTTCAGGTGTTACTTCAGAGTTCACTGCAGTTTCTAAAATATCGATAACATTTAAAAGGTCTCGAGCAAGGCGTTCGGCTCCGTACTTAGTCGCTTGAGAACGTTCTTTGATAGCTTGTTTTCTGTAGTTATCAAACTCTGCTCGAAGATAGAGATATTCATTCTTGATTTTTTCTAGTTGCCCATCAGGAGAACTGTTTTCAGCAGGTGCTTCTTCTTGATTGGATTCTTCGTCAGAAGGAACTGAATTATATTGTTCGGCTTCTTCCACGTTAAATTCCTGAGTATCATCATTTTCATTATTTTGATCAGACAAGACTGCCTCCGTATTAGTTCCCGTCCTTAAATATGTGATTGCTTTTTAGACTGTCAATCAGTCTACCTCATTTGAGCTAAATGTCAGTTCTTCCAAGACTTTATTAAAAACAAAACGCCCTTGGTCTGAAACTGCCCAGCGCTCTTTATTGCAATGCATTAAACCCAGTTTTTTTAGCTTTAGAAATCTTTGTTCCACGGTCTTGGCGATCTTCGGATTAAATTTTTCTATTACAGAATCCATCTTCATACCTGACACGAGGCGAAGGGATGTATGTAAATAGTCAAATAGACTTTCTCTTAAACTTAGCTCTTCTCCTTCGGAATCAAAATGTTCTTCAATGTCTCGATCACTCCATTCCTTCATAGCCCAAGTGCTGTAGTTTTTGATTGAGCTTGGATTCCAAAACCTAAGTCCATAAGGTCGGCTTTTTAAATAGCTGTGGGAACTCATGCCAACACCCCAATAGGGACTATCTTGCCAGTAAATCATATTGTGTTTGGACTCGAATCCCGGTTTTGCGTAATTGGAAAGCTCGTATTGGTGGATTCCTTTTTGAGAGAGCTTATCTTTTATAAGACAAAACATCTCAACGAGTTCCTTATCTGAAGGTGCGTCTATTTTCAGTTTATGACGATCGGGTACTGTAAGGACATAAGCACTTATGTGATTTGGTTCGAAACTGAGTAGTGAATTTAGGTCGAAGTCTAAGTGATCTAGACCTTGTTCTGAGATCCCGAATAGAAGATCAGCTGTAAAGTTGTATCCGCCTTGATTGATCCACTCCAACAGCTGTCTGGAGTCCTTGCCCCGATGTATACGGCCCACTCTACTTAAATAATCGTCATTAAAACTTTGAATACCAAGACTAAAGCGAGATACGCCTGACTTTGCAAACTCATCAAGCTTTTCTTTTTGCAAGGTTCCAGGATCAACTTCGAGTGTTATTTCCTCTACGCTTCCAAGATTGAAACCGTACTTTTCAAAAGTTTCCAGTATAGATAGAATATTTTTGACTGAAATTAAACTTGGGGTGCCTCCTCCAAAATAAATTGTTTTTGGATGGGATAAGCCGAGTTGATCTATAAAATATCGACTCCAAGATTTGATTTCGTTTTTTAAAGAGAAGATGTAGTCATCTTCGAAGTTTCCATCTTCCCACGGACTCGTTGAAAAGTCGCAATAACTGCACTTTTGGATACAAAAAGGAAGATGAATGTAGATACCAAACTTTTCCATAGTGGAGTTAGCAATGCCCTCGAAGTTTAAATTGAAGAATAATCTCTCTGTACTTCTTATTGAAAGTCACAAATCACCGGTGGTTTCGACTCAGATGTGGGTAAGAACAGGTAGCGCTGATGAGAAAAAAGGTCAAGAGGGTATCAGTCATTTTATTGAGCACTTAGTTTTTAAGGGGACGGATAAGTTTGATGTGGGTGAAATTGCTTCAACGGTAGAAATGTCGGGAGGGGAGCTGAACGCATTTACTTCATTTGATCAGACTGTATTTTACGTCACAATTTCAAAAGAGTTTGCAGATGTTTCATTGGACGTTATTAGCCAGATGATGGGTCACCCAAAATTCGATTCAGATGAAATAGACAATGAACGAGAAGTTGTGATCGAAGAGATTAAGAGGTCCAATGATAGTTTGCATAGACAGGCAAGCCGATTACTGTTTGAAACGAATTTTAAAGAGCATCCCTACGGGCTCCCTGTTATCGGGTATGATCGAATCATCAAGAAAGTTCCTAGAAAACAAATTAAAAATTATTACGAAAGCAGATACGTCCCTTCAAATATGCAGCTGGTAATCGCTGGTGACTTTGATGCTAAAGAAATGAAAAAGAAGGTCAAAGAATACTTTGGTTCAATGGAGGACTATAAACTCAAAAAAATCAAAAGGACCAAAGAACCAAAACAAGATAAAGCACGCATTAAGGTGAAGAAGACGAACTTTGCTGAATCGGTTTTGCACCTTTCTTGGAAAGCTCCAGGAGTATTGCATGACGACATTCCTGCCCTTGATGTTCTAGCTCTCATTTTTGGTCAGGGTGAGAGTTCTAGGCTGGTTCAGAAGCTAAGAGTACAAAAGCCTATAGCCAATTCCATAGGGTGTGGAACTTTCACCCCTAAAGACTATGGACTTTTAGATATTTCTTCCTCTTTTAACTATGAAAATATCGATGAGTTGCTGGATGGTATTTTGAGTGAAATGGAATTGTTTTTAGCAGAACCTCCAACTGAAGAAGAAATGGCTAAAGCAATTAGAATTTTTGAAAGTGAAGAAATCTATTCTGTAGAGACAGTAGACGGCATTGCTAGAAAAGCAGGAATGCTTGAAGACCTAACCGGAGACTATAAGTTTTTTAAGAAGTACTTGGACCGCGTAACGAAGCTTACCGCATCTGAAGTATTGCGAGTTGCGAGGAAGTATTTTAATCCCGACAAAATGTCTTTGGTTATGGTTACTCCAAATGACGAAAAAGAAGCTCGTAAAAAACTAAGAGCTTGGGCTAAGAAATTTGAGAAAGTTCATGCCAAATATAAGCGTAAGAAAATTACACAGACAAAAAAAATCAAAATGAATAAGTTAAAAGTTGGCTTTAACTCAACTCAGTCTGAAGATGTTAGTTTAGAAAAAAGAACCTTGGATTGCGGGCTTCCTGTAGTTTTTAGAAAGACTACGGATAGTCCATTGGTTAGCGTGAAGACTGCCTTTTTAGGGGGCATGAGAATAGAGGATAAAGATAAACTTGGTATTACGGAAGTAATGGCAAGGTCTTGGACCGGAGGAACTAGCCAGTTTTCCGAAAAAGAAATCCAAAACAAAATCGAAAAGATTGCAGGAAGTATTTCAGCTTTTGGGGGACGAAATACAGCTGGTCTTACAATACAGTGTCTAAGCCCATTCCAAGACGAGGCGATTGATCTGTTTTCTTCGATCCTTTCTGAGCCACAGTTTTCTGAGTCGATTTTAGAAAGAGAAAAACACCTGATTTCTGAACAAGTTCGGTCCAGATCTGATAGTCCAGCGTATCTGTGTTCTCTTAATTTCTTGAAAGAGATTTTTAATAAGCATCCGTATTCAAGGGACCCTCTTGGAACTCCAGAGAGTTTAGGTAGTATTCAAAGTGATGATGTTCTTAATCACTATTCAAAGATCGTTCATCCCAACAACGGAACAATGGTTTTAACTGGTGATGTCGATGTTGAGAAATGGTGTGACCGCTTAAATGAGGTTTTTAATTCTAGAAAAGGCCAACAAAAGATTGAGACTGATTTTGAAGTTGATCCAATAAAGGAAAAGCTAACTATTTATAAAGAATCTGAAAAAGAACAGTCCCATATTATTTTTGGGTACCAGGCTTTGAATTTAAAAGATCCTAGGCGCTATGCTATGCAGATTATTCAGTCGGTTTTGGCTGGCCAAGGTGGACGACTATTTATGGAATTAAGAGACAAAGCTTCACTAGCATATTCGGTATCTCCAATGCGCTTGGAGGGTTTGGAGACCGGTTATTTTGGTGCGTATATTGGTTGTTCGCCAGATAAAGGTAAGACGGCGATTCAAATGATTGAAACTGAGTTTAACAAACTTAAAGAAGAGCAGCTTTCTGTTCAGGAACTCGATCGTGCGAAGAGGTTTTTAATTGGTCGCCATGATATCGATCTTCAGAAAAACTCATCGATAGCTTCTGCAATTTTGTTCAATGAAATTTACGGTGTTTCTGGTGAGGAAATCTATGAATATGCTGATCGAATTAAGTCCGTAGAAGCTAGTGATGTACTGGATCTTGCTCAGGATGTTTTTTCAAAAAATCCAGTGATATCGGCTATAGGCTCTCAGAGTCCTTTCTAGTTTAAATATGTATCGGTTTGAGACAAAGATAAGGCTCACAGGACTTTAGGAGGTTTGTGGGTCTTGATCGAAGAAGCGCTGCCCAAAAAATGGTATTATATTTAGTGGGTTAGGTTTTGTGTTTCTTCGTGGAGGTTTCATGTCCAAGACCAAAGGGTCAAACGAGAGCAAGCAAATACTTGCAAGCTCAGGTGAGTTTTTTTCTGAAGTCGTGGATGAGGCCCTAGAAAGCAGAAAAATTAAAACCTATCCTATGGTGTCTAAGTACATAGTTGATCTCCTGGAACACTATCTATTTACTGATAATCTTTACGATACTCATGATGAGTCTGGGCGAAAGCAGAGAAGCACTCTTGCCGAGATGTTGTTAACTGCGAGTTCTAGTACACAAAATGAGAAAATTAAACTCTTAAAAAAACTGGGTGATAGCAGTTTGTACATAAGTGGGTTTTTCGCCCCATCCCTTCGTCGTAAACCAATTGATGTTGGATATTACGTAAATATGGGCTGTACTGCTTACAATTCGCTTTCCTTAACGATAAAAGAGACGACATTTTCAAAAGTCTATTCAGAGATTTCTAATCGTTTTGTGGAATTCGTCGATGTCCTGACTTACATCAGAGATAAATCTTTAGTATCTCCTAATCAAGACCTATTGGAGCTGATGGAAATTTATAATCAAACTGGCTCTAGTCTAGCTCGAGAAGAGCTTATTAAAAATGGCGTCATGACTGTCTCAAATGATAAAGTGGTCGGCAAAAAGCAGTAATCTAAGTCTTTGTAATTTAAAGCCTAACAAGATATTCTAAGTACATGTTCAATATGGGTTTTTTGGAAATTCTAGTGATCGGGATAGTTGCGTTAATCGTAATTGGACCGAAACAGTTACCCGAAGTTGCAAGAGTCGTAGCGAGACTCATCAATGAGTTTAGAAGAGCAACTGGGGAACTCTCAAAACCAATTTTTGACCTGAAGCAATCTGCTAATCAATTTGTAAATGAAACTAAAAATGATCTTAAGAACGAATTCACCAAAGCTACAGGTATCGATGATTTAAAAAAAGAGTTTGATGATACAAAAAACACAGTCATTGATGATCTAAAAAAGGAATTAGATGAATTACCTGATGACTATGGTGTAAATCATGATGATTTTGATGATGCCTTGCCACCTCATGATGAGTTTGGCAATGCAATCGTTGATAACGAAGATGAGAGTAAGTCTAAAGACTCAGAAATAGAAACTCCTGAGAGTAAAAAAGGAAACGCATAGTTTGGCGCTAGATCAGGAAGAACCGCAGCAAGAACAAACATTAGTTGAGCATCTTACTGAGCTTAGAAAAAGAGTGGTAAGAAGCGGAATAGCCGTTTTGATTTTTGTGTTAATCGCTTGGGGTTTTAAGACTGAGATATTTGAGATCGTAAGGTCACCCATAAAGCCCTATTTACCAGATGGAAAACTTATTTTTACTGGTCCCATGGATAGCTTCCTAGCTCATCTAAAAGTTTGTCTTTTAGCGAGCATCATTTTCTCTTGTCCTATTTGGCTTTATCAAATGTGGAAGTTTATTGAGCCGGGTCTTTATGAAGAAGAAAGAAAGTATGGTTTAGGTTTTATTTTCTCTGGATCGGTACTTTTTGTTTCAGGTGTTTCCTTCGTTTATTTTATCGTTTACCCAATGGCTTTTGATTTTCTGTTGAATTTTGGTGGAGATATTGATCAGGCGATGATTACGATAAAAGAGTATCTGTCGTTTTTCTTTCTTACGACCTTGGTATTTGGTGCGGCCTTTGAACTCCCTTTGGTACTGACTATTTTGGGGATTATTGGAATCATCGATGATAAGTTTTTGAGGGAAAAAAGGCGTTATGCCATTGTTATTCTAGCAATTTTATCTGCTTTGATAACTCCTCCTGATGTCATCAGTCAAATTTTGCTGATAATACCTCTAGCGATACTCTATGAGATTTCTATTTTATTAGTAAAAACGTTTGCGAGAAAAAGAGCTGCTTCCTAGGGGAGATTTAAGATCGAAAGTTTCGCTCGAGCTGACTACACTGCAATAATTAGTGATTTGCATTTGTGCGAAGCTGAGCCCGTGCATCCCAAATACCCGCTTTGGAAAAAATATAAAACACGAGAGTTCTTCTTCGACGATAAACTCGTAAAGTTTCTTCAAGAGATTCAAGTTATGGCTGAGGGAAAGCAAGTCGAACTGGTTCTAAACGGCGATGTATTTGATTTTGATTCAGTTTGTAGAACTCCCCCTAATCCCTCATTTAGAGTTAGCCAATTAGAGATGACTTATGGTTTAAAAACTGAAGAGAGAAAGAGCGCCTACAAAATAGATGTTATTATGGAGGATCATAAAGAGTTTGCTCAAGGTTTGACTGAATTTCTTAAAAATGGACACAGGCTAGTTTTTATAATAGGTAATCATGACCTTGAGCTTCATTGGGAAGAAGTTCAAAAATCTATTCGACGTCACATCGACCCCGAACAGGCATATGAGAATCAAATTAGATTTTGTGAATTTTTCTATATCTCTAACGAAGATACACTTATTGAGCACGGTCACCAGTACGATCCTTATTGTAAAGCCAGTAATCCGGTGTTTCCCTTTATCTTAAGATACAACAGAGTAGAAATTAAAATCCCGTTTGGTAACTTAGCAACAAGATATATGATTAATGCTATGGGATTTTTTAATCCCTACGTTGAGAGTAACTATATAATGTCTGCCAAAGAGTATGTGGGGTTTTTTCTAAAATATATTATTCGAGCCCAACCATTTTTGATTTTTTCATGGTTGTATGGTGCATCTCTAGTTTTGTTTAATTCAGTGAGAGATGAATTTGCAACAGTCTTTAGGGACCCCCTTCTTGTTGAACGTAAAGTTGCTGAGATCGCGGATAAGTCCAATGCCAAGCCGCGAATGGTAAGGGAGTTAATGAACCTTTCGGTTCCTTCTGCCGCAAAAAGGCCTTGGTTACTTGCTAGAGAATTGTGGTTAGACAGAGCTTTTATTTTCCTTTTAGGTTTGCTGATCGTCTTGCAAGTTATCCTTATTGTGAAACAACTCACGGACATTTCTTTATTCTGGGCGGTCATTCCTATATTAATATTTGCTCCCTTCTTTATTTTCTACAGCAGAACGGTTCAATCTCAGGTGGGATCATTTAAAGAACCTCAGGAGAGATTGCTAAGTTTGGCTGCTATGGTAACGGGAACTCAAAGAATTGTTCATGGGCATACCCATATAGTTCGACATGAGCATATCGGACCGATTGAGCATTTAAATTCAGGAACATGGTCTCCAGCTTTTAAAAATGTTAATTGTACAATTGCCGAAGATCAGAAGACGGCGATTTGGATTTATCGTGAGAATCCAGATGAACCAAGACGAGCAAAAGTGCTCCAGTTTAAAAATATGTCCCTTCAAAAATTCTTTAAAGCACCTAAAGAACGCCCAGCATCAAATACAAAACCTGTTTTAGAATCAACTAAATAACGCTTTGCTCAAGCAAATTACAATCTCAGGACTAATTCTTTTTGATTTCAGTTTTTTCATCAACTAGACTCGACCTCATAAATGGCAACTAAGTCGGGACAATTTCTCGGAGGAAAATATGGCTGAAGTTCTTGTAGTAACAAGCAAAGTAAAAAAATTCATCAAAGAAAACGGTGATTGTAACACTTCAGCTGAGACGATTGACGTTCTCAGTAAAGCAATTGAGCGCTTGTGCACGAAGGGTTATGAATCTGCAAAAGCTGACGGCCGTAAGACCGTTATGGCTAGAGATATCGTAATCGATCACATTTAATTGATTTTAAATTTGAACTTGAATAGTCCAATTCCGGTGGGATTGGACTATTTTTGTTTGTGAGTATAGGTATCAGCCATTTCTGAGCTGATTGAATTGATCCCAATTAAGTATCTCAACATCTAGTTTTTGGGCCTTTTCATATTTTGATCCCGGATCATCGCCGACGAGGACGTAATCTGTTTTTTTACTTACGGAACCCGACACCACGGCTCCAAGTTCTTCAAGTAAGTCTTTAATTTGATTGCGTCCCATTGGAAGGGTGCCTGTGACTACAATTTTTTTGCCGCTAAATGGGGAATCTTTTGCCGCCGACTTAGCCTTTTCAAATTTGATCCCTGCTTTCACAAGTTGCTTAACTTCTTTTACAAACTGTTTTTGTTTTAAAGAACGCATAATACTCTCAGCAACTTTTGGTCCGATATCATCGATGGCGACGAGTTCTTCTTCATTAGTTTCTAGAAACCGTTCTACTGATTTAAACTCGGTGGCCAATGACTTTGCCGTTTGTTCACCAACGAATCGAATTCCAAGAGCGAAAATGAAACGCCCCAGGTTCGTTGATTTACTTGCTTCGATACTTTCTAAAATATTCTGAGTTGATTTTTCTCCCTGACGTTCAAGATTTAAAATGTCCTCTTTCTTTAACCCATAAAGATCAGAATATTTTTCGATAAGTTTATTTTCTATGAAGACCTCAATTAAGCGGTCGCCGAGTTTATCAATATTCATTGCTCGTCTGGAAACAAAGTGTTTAATAGACTGAGCGACTATTGCAGGACACATGGAATTAAAACACCTCGAAACGACCTCTTCTTCAGGTTTTTCAACTTTGCTACCACATGCTGGACACTTATCTGGAATTTTAAATTTTTTAGAATTTTTAGCTCGTTTATCCTTTAAAACTTCAACGACTTCTGGAATAACATCGCCAGCTCTTTGAATTATAACAGTATCACCGACTCTAACATCTTTTCGATCTATTTCCTCTTGGTTGTGAAGTGTCGCGTTTGTGATCGTTACTCCACCTACTTTAACTGGTTTCATTATTGCGACTGGTGTGAGAGCGCCGGTTCTTCCAACTTGAACTTTGATATCTTCGATGAGTGTTTGTGCTTGTTCCGGAGCGAATTTTGCCGCCGCGGCCCACCGAGGACTTCTCGCAACATTGCCCAATTCGTTTTGTAATTCATAGTTGTTTACTTTAATTACAATGCCATCAATGTCGTATGGGAGGGAGTGTCTAAGTTGATCGATGACATCATAGTACTCAGTAACTTGATGAGCCTCGTCAGCGACAAACGACAAAGGAAGGTGAAGTACTTTCTTGGAGTCCTCTTTTAAGTTAGCTAGATTTGAATCTTCACTAAAAAATCCGTCTTTCAATTTATCGAGGATCTTTTTCTTTTTTAGAATTTCCATTTTTTGAGGTGAGTTCATTTTGGTTTCGAAACGAACAACAGGAAATCCCCATTTTTCGAGTTGTTTTTCAAACTGATCTTGAGTTTTAAAATTGATTCCCTCAACGACTCCTGGAGCATAACAAAACATTTTCAGAGGGCGACTAGCAGCAATTTTCGGATCTAGTTGTCTGATAGTTCCGGCAGCAGCATTTCTTGGATTGGCAAAGGTTTGTAGTCCCAACTCCTGTTGTCGTTCGTTCATTTCTCTAAAATCAGTTTTAAAGATAAGAATTTCACCTCTTACCTCTAAAAGTTCGGGTGGATTGTCGGTTTTTAGTTTCAGGGGAATACTTTTGAGAGTTTTAACATTTTGGGTGACGTCTTCACCAGTTGTACCATCACCTCGAGTCAATGCCTGTGTGAGTACACCGTTTTGATAGATGAGTTCAACCGCAAGGCCATCGAACTTAGGTGCACAAAAATAAGAAATACTTTGGTCCGACTTAAGAAATTTTTTGAGGCGTTGATCGAAAGCTAAAATTTCTTCTGTGTTGTATGTGTTTTGCAAAGATAACATTGGTAGGCGATGGTCCTGTTTGGAAAACCCTTTGAGTGGTTCCCCTCCAACTCTAAAACTCGGACTATCAGCTTCAACCCAGTCTGGATTTTCTTGTTCGAGTTTAAGTAACTCATTGAAAAGTTTGTCATATTCAAAATCAGTAATCTTGGGCTGGTCTAAAACGTGGTACAGATAGTTGTGTTCTTGAATTGAGTCTTTGAGCTTTTGATAATCTTTTTTGGTATTTCCCATAGAGCTTTTAAATATCATGGACCTTTAAGGGTCAACTTAACTAGTCCTTTAATCATAGCTAACGCAAAACATTATTTATACTCTATTTGGTCGTATTTGATAGTCTCGTGAATAGGAGTAAATATGGAATTAACTGAAATTATAAAAGCTGCAAAGTTAGCTCGAATTGAGCTTACAGAAGAACAAAAAGAGACCTTTTCTAAAGATCTTAATAATATCTTGAATGCTTTTAATAATTTGAATTCGGTAGATACTTCTGGCCTGGAGCCCTTAGTAAATCCTGTACCAAACGAAACAATATTTAGAAACGATTCGGATGTTGAAACCCCTGACGCCGACCTACTCCAGAAGTCAGCTCCAGAAGTGTCCGGTCATTTGTACCGCGTTCCACCAGTTGTATAGGATTAATCATGGAAGTTTATAAAATGTCTGTTACTGAGATACAAAAAAGTATCTCAGATAAAAAAATATCTGCAGAAGAAGTTTATTCTTCATTAGTAAGTCGCTCTAAACAGGTCAACAGTGAAACCAATGCTTTGATTCACATCCAAGAAGAATTTGAAGCGAATGATAAAGATGGCTTGTTATCTGGAATCCCAATTGTTGTAAAAGATATGTTCTGTACTCAGGGAATAAAAACAACTGCGGCCTCTAAAATGCTAGAGAATTTTGCACCCCCGTTTGATGCTACCGTTGTAAAAAAGATTTTAGAATCTGGAGCTAACGTACTGGCTAAAGCAAATATGGATGAGTTCGCAATGGGTTCTACCAATGAAAACTCATACTTTGGCCCTGTTAAGAATGCAGTGGATTTAAGTTTGGTCGCTGGAGGATCTAGTGGTGGATCTGCAGTGGCCGTTGCTACAGGTATGAGTCCTTTGTCTTTTGGAAGTGATACCGGGGGTTCTATACGTCTACCCGCGAGCTTTAATGGAGTTTACGGGTTTAAGCCGACTTATGGTCGTATGAGCCGCTTTGGAATGATCGCCTATGGTTCGTCTTTGGATCAAGCCGGTTGTTTTGCTAGAAATGTACATGATCTGGCAGTGTTAAGTGAAGTCATGTCCGGTTTTGATGAGAAAGATTCCACATCATTTAAAGACGACAGTTTTACTTTAAAAAGTTTGGAAAGTGATCGCACATTTAGAATTGGCGTGCCAAAGCAGTTATCTGCTTTGAGCATGAATAAAGAGATCGGTGAGGTCTTTGATAGTGCGATACAGAAGATTCAATCTCTCGGACACGAAGTAGTTGAAGTTGATCTAGATAGTATTGAAAAGTCAGTATCTTGTTATTACATCATTGCCATGAGTGAGGCCTCTAGTAACCTCTCTCGCTTTGATGGGGTACGATTTGGTCACCGCAGTGATTTTGGTGATACACCTCCTGGAAGTTTAGAGGAGTTTTATTCTCGAACTCGAGCAGAAGGTTTTGGAGAAGAAGTCAAAAGAAGGATCCTTTTGGGAACTTACTCTCTGTCTTCTGGTTACTATGATGCTTATTACAAAAAAGCTTGTCTCGTTCGTAGGAAGATTCAAAATGAAGTTTTTGATGCCCTTAAGAATACAGATTTGATTATCACTCCAGTAAATGTTGATTACCCTTTTAAGATTGGAGAAAAAACAAAGGACCCTATTGCTAACTATCAAACCGATTTATTAACAACCTTTGTGAATCTTTCGGGAACACCAGGGATGTCATGTCCTTTGGCTGATACCAAAAGTCTACCTCTTGGATTACAGATAGTTGCTGGTCTAAAAGACGAAAGAACCCTTTTTGAATTTGCCCATGATATGGAGTCTCAGGGTGTCTTCAAATCTGAGGTACAAGATGTTTTATAAAGACTACGAAGTTGTTATAGGTCTTGAGATACATGCGCAGCTAAGTACGTCTGCTAAACTCTTTTCGAGAGCTTCAACAAAGTTTGAATCAAACGACAATGAAAATGCAACGGCAGTTTGCTTAGGGTTTCCAGGAACATTGCCTGTTATAAATGAAGAGGCAGTGCGGAAGGCTGTTATAGCAGGATTGGCGTTAAAATGTGAGATTGCTCTTTTTTCTTCTTTTGATAGAAAGCAATACTTCTATCCCGATTTATCTAAAGGTTACCAGATATCTCAGTTGAATTATCCACTTTGCAACGAAGGAAAAGTTGATTTCTATCTAGATGGTGAAAAAAGGTCCGTTAGAATTGAACGGGCTCATATGGAAGAAGACGCTGGAAAATCCACACATCATGGGGATTATACTTTAATAAATTATAACCGAGCTGGGATTCCATTATTGGAAATAGTTTCAGCTCCGGAGATGAAAAGTCCTCAAGAAGCTGCTCAATATGCTCGAACTGTTAGAAGTATCTTAAAAAATGTAGGTGTTTGTGACGGTAATCTTGAAGAAGGTTCACTGAGATGTGACTGCAATGTTTCTGTTAAAAAAGTAACTGACAAGGACCTTGGAACAAAGGTCGAACTGAAGAATATAAATTCTTTTCGGTTTATTGAAAAGGCCATTGATTACGAGGCTCAAAGACAAATTGATCTTTTGGAATCTGGTAAATCGATTGCGCAGGAAACAAGACTATATGATTCAACAAAAAATGTGACTATTTCTATGCGCTCAAAGGAAGAAGCTGATGACTATCGTTATTTTCCGGATGCCGATCTTCGACCCATTGTTTTGACTGAGGAGTATGTTTCTAGATTAAAAAATGAACTTCCTCCTGGTCCAACTGAAAAGTATGAACAGTATGTGAATGATCTAGGTATCAGCCCAAATGATGCTGTACTCATATCTAGTGAAAGTGAATTTTCGGCACTATTTGAATCAGCTTATAAAGAAAGTAATTCTCCGGTTCTCTCAGCGAATTGGATAGTAGGTGAATTTTTTAGAATGCTTAACGAAGATAAAATTGAAGTTGCGGATGCTAAAGTAGATGGCCAGAAACTTGGGCAACTTGTGGCTTTAATAGAGTCTGGAGAAATCTCCGGAAAAATTGCAAAAGAGGTTTTTTCTCATATGTGGACTGAAGGAAGTTCTCCTCAGGAGATTATTGAGAAAAAAGGGCTCAAACAAGTCAGCGATGAATCAACTTTAATCAGCTGGGTTGATGAAGTCTTAAATGACCACTCTGAAAAGGTTCAGGAGTATAAAGCCGGCAAAGATAAACTATTTGGTTTTTTTGTTGGACAAATTATGAAAAAATCAAAGGGAAAGGCGAGCCCAGAGTTAGTTAATAAATTGTTGGTCTCAAAGCTTAAAGATGAATAAAGAGTCTGTTTGTGTTTTTGACATTGGAACAAATACTGTTTTAGCCCTAGCCTGTCGTAGGCAAGGACCGAAGGTTCTAGATGTCTTTTTTGACGAGCAGGAAGTTGTAAGGCTTGGTCAGGGCGTAGATAAAACTAGAAAGTTTGCTCCAGAAGCACTTGATCGCCTCGAAAAATGTTTAAAGAATTTTAAACGAAAAGCACAAGAAGAAGGTATTTCGAGGTTCATTGCGACGGCAACGAGTGCTGCAAGAGATGCCAAAAACAAAGACGACCTATTTAAGATATTTGAGAGCTTAGACATCCCAGTCAAAATCATTAGTGGAAAAATGGAAGCTGAACTCACTTTCCTAGGAGCATTTGACAAGGAAATAGATCGCAAGCTTGCTGTTGTTGATGTAGGTGGTGGATCGACAGAGCTTATTGTTGGAGATCACCTTGGTGTTGAGTTAGCTCATAGCTTTGATATTGGTGCTGTTAGATTAACTGAGCAGATGTTTTATACACATCCAATTACAAGTGACGATTTCGAAGAAGCAAGAAAACATGTTAAAGCTTTTTTCGAGCCTGTTGTGCACTTAGAGCTTGATGTTGATTCTGTGATCTCAGTGGCTGGTACCCCAACTTCTTTAGCGGCCATGAGTCAGGGTACTGATTTTGATCCCAAAAAAGTTCACGGATTTCAGTTAACTACCGACGAAATAATGCTATGGGCAGCTAAGCTTGCGCAAATGTCAGTTGAAGATAGAAAGCAGCTCGCAGGACTAGATGAAGGTCGAGCTGATGTTATAGTCGCTGGTACTTTAATATTGGGAACTTTGATACAGGAACTCAATTGTGTGCGCACTAGTGTTTCAATAAAAGGTTTGAGATATGGTGTAGCTAAACATTTCGATAGGGTCTATCAATTTGGAAAAGATTAAACTCTTTGTTTCTTATGGCATCATCGTATTTTTGTTCCTTGGCTGTACTCAAGAAAAGGCTAAATCAGAGTCACCCAAAGCGATTGAAAAAGATAAATTAGTTGTCTTAGAGGATTATGCAGGCCTGCGTCCCAAGTTTAAAAAAATAAATATAAAAATTGGTGAACACAAAATCAACGTAGAACTGGCAAAGCATGCGATGGAGAGGCAGTTTGGATTAATGTATGTCCAAAATCTTCCCGCAGACCAAGGAATGCTTTTTGTTTTTGAGGCCGAACAACTCTTAGCCTTCTGGATGAAGAATACGTTCATACCTTTGAGTATTGCTTATATTAATAAGGACAAAAAAATTGTAGATATTCAAAAGATGGATCCACCTCCAAGTGTATTGGCGAGAAATATTCCAAACTATCGAAGTAAGAAGCCAGCCATTTATGCCCTAGAAATGAATCAGGGTTGGTTCGAGAAGAAGTCAGTAAAAGTTGGTGATTCGGTGAACTTTCTTGATGGACTATAGTCTAATCATCTAGACAGATGTCTAGAAAAAAACCTTAGCAGACTCATACCTCATAAATCTTTGTTTTCATTCTACTTTCACTGTGATTAAATGAAAATGTTTAAGAATGGATTCTTTCATCGGGGTCGGCAGCATGATGCGATTATTACTTATTTTATTCCTAGGAATTTTACTCGGAACTGGAACAATAGCTTGTTCTTCTTCGGAGTCAGACAGCAAAGAAGAGCAAAGTACATCTGATGGCTTTGAAGAAGGCTCAGAAGGGGACTCTGCTTTTGCAGAAGACGATGACGAAGATGACGACGACGAAGATCTCGCCGACGGCGACGAGGACGGTGACGAAGACTTTAGTGATTCAGCCGATGGAGCCGACGAGGGAATTTTTGACGACGAAGGTGAAGACGAAGATTTCGGTGATGAAGAAGTAGCCGATGGAGATGATGTCTTTGCTGATACAGACTCAGATTCACTTGCGGTTGATGAAGGCGAAGATACTGACGAAGACGGAGACCTTGATTTTCCGGATGAAACACAAGGTGATGATGTCTTTGCTGATGATGACTCAATAGATGAGGATGCAGTAGCTGATGCTGCAGATTCTATGTCAGAAGATGATTCGATGGCTGTTTCAGACGCCATGATTGAAGAAGAACCTTCTAAGCCAAAATGGATTCCAGTTAAAAAGATTAAAGATGCGCCATACAAAGTTGGTTCAAATTTAGTGAACCGAGTTTACCTAGTACGAGAAGGTGAGACTCTCAAGGATGTCGCAGCGAAAATTTATGGATCTGAAGACAGAGAAGACGATTTGATCCGCTTCAATCCGTACTTTTCTAGAAAGAATCCAAAGGTTGGAGACAAGGTTTATTATGAATCTCCAAACAATCCTTCGGATGACTCTCAAATTCTCACTTATTATGAAGACAACAACATTCAACCTGAAACTTATGTCACTAAAGAAGGTGACAATATAAGAGGTTTTTCAAAGGATCTTCTAGGACATAATAGATCTTGGATGGAAATTTGGGCGACCAATCCCAATGTTTCTTCCAAGGGCGTTGTAGAACCAGGTATTGAGTTGAAGTACTGGCCTTCAGCTGTAGCTATGGCCAACACCGGTGGAACGACTGAGCCTGATATGGGAATGGGTGGAGATGAAGTTCCTGTGGATGATCCGGAGCCAACGATGGCAATGGATGACCCACCACCATTGGATGATCCACCTCCATTAGATGATCCAAAACCTTTAGATCCACCGCCAAAACCAATTGCTATGGATCCAAAGCCATTGGATCCGCCAAAACCATTAGATATACCACCGCCACCTAAGCCAATGGATACTAAACCAGATCCGATAGCTGCGATGGATCCACCAAAACCAATTGGTGATCCGAAGCCAATGGATATTCCTCCACCACCAAAGCCAATGGATATACCACCACCACCGAAACCAATTGTGGATAAAAACCCTTCGGCAAATAGTCCGCCACCGCCACCGAAGCCAAGAAAACTTACGAAGCGTAAGCGTCCGGGTAAAAAGGTAAGCTCTGCTGGGGGAGACGACTCGATGATGTTGTATGGAGTTGTTGGTTTGGTTGTTGTTTTAGCTCTAGTACTCTTCTTTGTTGTTAAGAAGAGAAAGAACAAAACAGTGGATCTAGGACAAACCCAGGTATAATAAAGAGAAAACCTAGCTTCAAAAACAAAAAGAGTCGGCAACTACCGACTCTTTTTTTTGTAGTTGAGCTAAGTTTAGCCTATCCACATCTTTTGAAGATATCGTCCAAGACGTTTCTTCTCGATTCTCTTCTGTTTTGAACAAAATAAATGAGATCGTCCACGATTTGAACGTCACGATTATTGTCTGGAAGAAACCGAATACCTGATCCACCGTGTGAGCACCAAACAACTTGAGCCATAATGGTTCTAGTTCTTCCGCTCACCTTAAAAACAAGGTTTAGCTTGTCTCGAGGTTGTAATTCAGGGTTTTCATGCTCCAAAAAGGCACCTGTGATGCTAATGTTCTTCAGTGAACCTCCGTCGGAACGACGGGCGTAACTCTTCCTGTACTCAACGGATAGCTTGAGTGGAATTCTAGGAGCTGGTTTTTCTGTAGTCGATTGCATATATCCCTCCTGCCCGGAGAACAGTCGTTAAAATCCTATCCCTATCTCAATATTTTGCCCTTTTAGAGCCTAATTCCATAGGGAAAGAGTGGCTAACGTACCGATTTGACACTATAAAACTGCAATTCTGGACGTTTTGACGAACTGATTGACAGAAATGATTCTGTGCATTATTTCCTTTAGACTGTATCGTGGATTTGATATGATTTAACAAGCCATTGACAAATAGGTCATTTTTAACCAAATTATCAAGCGTTGTTTCATCAATAAATTTAGGAAATGTCCCAGTAAATAAGCGGCATCATTTTCTATTTTTCCAAGGAATTTAATACCCAAAGAATCGAATTTCCACCCGTCTATTAATCCTACTATTATTTTGAGGTTTTTTAATGAAAGACACACCTTCCGAAAATCTTGAAGAAGCTAAACCAAAAGCGTCGAAGAAAAAAGTATCTAAAAAAGTTGAAAAAGAAGTCGAACCCAAGGCATCAGCGAAA
This sequence comes from uncultured Pseudobdellovibrionaceae bacterium, assembly GCA_964523195.1. GTDB lineage: Bacteria > Bdellovibrionota > Bdellovibrionia > Bdellovibrionales > JAGQZY01 > JAUHWN01. The sequence goes on along the minus strand of CAZFYV010000032.1, from coordinate 1,299 downwards.
GCAAAAGCTTCAGATAGTGGTTCAGATTCTCAAGCAGCCGGAGCTGATTCAGGCTATTCAGAAGATGGTGGAGAGCAAACAACAACAAACAGGCAACAACGCCCAAGAGGACGTCACCAAAAAGGTGGAAAAAGCCAAGGTGGTGGGCGTTCTGGAAAACGTGGCAATCATAGGCAAAATACCCGTGGAAATTATCAAAGAGACAATGGTGGAATTTACGATGACATCGAACATGTGCCAGTAACTCCTGCAGAAGATGTTGATCTTTCAGATATCACTTTATCTGATGAAGATAAGGCGGCCTTGAGTTCAAAAGAACTGAAATCTAAGAAAATTGAATACATTATTGAGCTCGCAACAAAGCTTAAAATCGAAAATGCAGCTGGTATGAGACGACAAGATCTCGTTTTTGAAACTCTCAAACGAGCCGCTCAATTAGGTGATATTTTTGGTGGAGGAGTATTAGAGATTCTTCCAGACGGATATGGATTTTTAAGATCTCCAGATTACAACTACCTTCCAGGTCCAGATGATATCTATGTGAGCCCTTCGCAAATTAGACGTTTTGGCTTAAGAACAGGTGATACGATTGCTGGTACAGTTAGACCGCCGAAAGAAGGTGAGAGATACTTTGCCCTTTTAAAAGTTGAAACTCTTAACCACGAAACGCCTGAGATGGCGAAAAAGAAAATCCTTTTTGATAACTTAACGCCTCTATATCCAGAAGAGCGCATCGAACTTGAGCACGTTCCAAATGATTATACGACTCGAGTTGTGGACTTAATGGCTCCCCTAGGAAAAGGTCAACGGGCTCTTATTGTCGCACCACCTAGAACTGGTAAGACAGTTTTACTTCAGAATATTGCCAATGCTATTTCTGTAAACCACCCGGAAACGAAGCTTATTGTACTTCTTATTGATGAGCGCCCGGAAGAAGTGACAGATATGATTAGAAGCGTGAAGGGTGAAGTGATTAGTTCGACATTTGACGAACAACCTACTCGTCACGTTCAAGTCGCAGAAATGGTAATTGAAAAAGCTAAGCGTCTTGTGGAGCACAAGCACGACGTAGTTATTTTACTAGATTCAATCACTCGTTTAGCGAGAGCATATAATACGGTTGTTCCTCCTTCAGGAAAGATTCTTTCTGGTGGTGTGGATTCAAATGCTCTTCATAAACCGAAGAGATTCTTTGGTGCTGCTAGAAATATCGAAGAAGGTGGAAGCCTTACGATTATCGCAACAGCACTTATCGATACTGGATCTCGTATGGACGAAGTGATTTTCGAGGAATTTAAG
>CAZFYV010000031.1:16490-19672 GCA_964523195.1 uncultured Pseudobdellovibrionaceae bacterium | reverse complement strand
GGGAACTCCCAGTCTTGGCTCATTTCAATAAATCGCTCACTAAGCTTGAGTGGTCTGTGCATACTCGACTTCACGAGTCTGAAATTAAGATACCAATCAATTTTGTGGCACCATGCAGATTGCTCTAAACCGGGAAGAATCCAGAGTTCAGATCCTGCAGTAAGAGCTCCTGCTTGTGAAAGAGTTTGAACCGTCATGTTAATACTATCTGAATGCTTTTAATCCAGGTCAAGAAAAGTTTGATTTCGCGAGCTGATCCAGGATTCCATTTAGAAATGCGGCCGACTCTGTGGTTCCGTATTTCTTAGCAAGCTCCACAGCCTCATCAATACAGACTTTAAACGGAGTTGGCGGATCAAGGATAAGCATCTCATAACAGGCAATTCTCAGAAGATTTAAATCTACAAGGGCCATTCGTGCGGTCTTCCAGTTATTAGAAGTGCTATTTATTTTTGAGTCGATGTCCTCTAAATGATCCAAAATGCCTAAAACGAGTTGGCTACCGGCTTGACCAATTTCCTTCTCAACTGAGAAGGCTTGAGCACTAGCAGTTACCAGTTCTCGAGGAGAAGACTCTTTTGAAAACTCTCTTTGAAAGAGAACCTGCAACGCAAATTCCCTAGAACGTCTTTGTTGTCCCATAAAATTTAAATACCTTGAGTGGGTGAGGGGTTATTTCTTTTAGAGCGTACTCGTTCACGAGTTTGCATTATTTGGTCTTCACCGAGAACCTCAAGAAACTCTTGAATGTCCGTAAAAGTTCTATAGACGCTAGCAAATCGAACATAAGCGACATCATCGAGGTTCTTCAGATGTGCCATAACCTGGTGTCCAAGGTTATTAGAAGAAATCTCTTTTTCGCCTTGTTCAAGAGCCCAAACACTAATCCGATCTACAATCTGTTCCATTTGCGCGATACTTACTGGGCGCTTTTGGCAGGCAGCCTGTACGCCTTTGAAAATTTTTTCCTTAGAAAAAGTTTCACGTCGTCCATCTTTTTTAATGACTAAGGGAAAGACTCGTTGAACAGTTTCCACCGTAGTAAAACGGCCTTTGCATGCGAAACATTCTCTCCGTCGACGAATGACTTCACCTTGTTTTTGAACTCGAGTGTCTAAAACACGGTTTTCAATGTTTCCACAAAAAGGGCACTTCAAATGGGCCTCCTAAAGAGCGTATAATCTAGGCAAACCAGACCTTGAGGTCAAGATTATGGAGTGTTTTGACAGTTTTAAAGAATGCTATGAAAATAGTTCTCAACCCAAGGGTTTTAAGGCGAATTGGAGGCCTAATGACATTTCCAGCGAGATTTTTGGTGAAATGCACATTTCTAATCGTGTTTTCGTCCTTTATTTCTGTTGAGATGATTAACGCATCATCTCCAGAGGTGGGAAGAAAGGCCGCGGAGCAATATATTCAAGCCAAACCCAAGCAAAAAACGAGATCTACATCTTCTTCTGGGGACTTTTCTCGATATTTAGCAGTACATGTCGGACATTATTTCGCTGACCGCGCTTACCGCTGGGGTCAGAGCCAAGAAGACGATGTTGGGCGATTCCAAGCTGGCTTCACCTATCGCTTAGGTGAGTGGATGTGGTCTGCAGATTTTTTAGTGCGTGTTGACTGGTTGAGTTATAAACCCAACGATCAAACGGTTTCAAAGTTGGCTTTTTTGCCGGCTCTTTTTTTACCGGATGCGGCCAGTGGATTTCCTCTCTATTTTGGTGTAGCGGCGGGGCCATCAGTGTTTTTGAAACAAATTTCAGACGAGTCTTCCCTCGCTTTAGATTACCAACTACTTATCGGTCTTAGATTTTTTGACCTCTATGAAAATACAGGGGCCTTTTTGGAAACCGGCTTAAAAAACTCACTTCTTTTGTTAAGTGATGGTCAGCATACCGATGGAGTTTTTGTCTCTTTAGGTGCGGTTTTTAAGTTTTGAGAATTCACAAGCATCTCGTAGATTCAATTCTTGAGTCATTAGAGCAAACATTTAATGAAGGATATCATGCTGACAAGGTTCTTGAGCGGCAATTTAAATCCCATAAGAAATGGGGTAGCCGCGATAGGAAGTTTGTAGCAGAAACATTTTACGATTGTGTGCGATGGTTCAGAAAGCTTTTGTATGTTTGTAATGTTGAGTCTTCCGACTTTAGTAATCTCAAACGAGAGGACTATTTCAAGGCCTTAAGTGCATACATCTTTTTGACCAAAGAAGTTAAACTTGAAAATTCACCTATTAGCAATTGGGACTCACTTAGAGAGCGTTTTGAGAGTGAAGATATGCCAAGTGCTATTCAAGGGTCTGTGACCGACTGGTTAGATAGTTACGGTTTTGATCAGTTTAAAGAAGAGTGGCCAGAGATAATAGCTAGTTTGAACCTTCAGGCGGATCTCTTTCTGCGCACGAATACCCTGAAAATTTCCAGGGGCGAGCTGATAAAGAAACTAAAGTCCCAAGGTTTTGATGTGGAGGTCGTTGACGAGGTGGCAGAGGCCATCGTTTTAAAGACTCGAAAGAACCTGTTTGTAACCGACGAGTTTAAGAAGGGTTTTTTTGAAGTTCAGGATGTTTCTAGTCAAAGAGTTGGCCATCTTCTAAATCCACAAAAAGGTGAATGGATCGTTGATGCCTGCAGTGGCGCTGGAGGGAAGTCGCTTCATATGGCGGCTCTTATGCAGAATAAGGGGAAAATTGTTAGCCTCGATATTCACGAAAGAAAGCTTGAAGAGCAAAAGAAAAGGCGCAGAAGATCCGGGGCTGACATCATAGAGATTAAACATATTGATTCGAGTAAGACTATAAAAAGGCTAAAGGAAAAAGCTGATGGACTATTGCTAGATGTGCCTTGTTCTGGAGCCGGAGTTTTTAAAAGAAATCCTGATACGAAATGGAAACTAAGCGCTGAAGATATTGAACGGCTACTTGGTATTCAAAAAGAGATTCTTTCAAATTACTCCAAAATGGTAAAGCCAGGTGGAAGAATGGTTTATGCGACTTGTTCTATTTTTCCTGATGAGAATCGAAACCAAGTAAACCACTTTTTAGGTTCTGAAAGCGGTGGTGACTGGGAGTTTGTCGAGGATCACTTTATGGATCCTCGTGAGGGATTTGATGGGTTCTATGCGGCTCTTCTAAAAAAGTCCTAAAAGGTTCCCTATAAGGTTCCTTAAAAAATCCC
>CAZFYV010000031.1:0-16390 GCA_964523195.1 uncultured Pseudobdellovibrionaceae bacterium | reverse complement strand
CGGCTCTTCTAAAAAAGTCCTAAAAGGTTCCCTATAAGGTTCCTTAAAAAATCCCTCTAAAAAATCATAGAAACTAAATGGACTGTAATGACTGTCGCGATAAGAATCTGTCCTATAAAATCGAGCATTGATACCTGCACTTTGACCTCCGTAACCGTTTTCCTCTAGCCTCTCACGCTCAAAAGTATTCCAATTTATGTGCCAAAGAATTGCTCGAAGTCTTAATTGTAGTGCGAAATTTACATTCTCTAAGGCACTAGAATAACTCAATAAAAGGTATCGAAAAGAGGTGTGATAGAGAGTATTAGCTCTGGTTTGCACCTTTTTTGTGAGGGGGGTCTGAAAAAACTACTTTTAGAAGGTCGAAAATGAGAAGTGGATCGCGTATTCACTCTCGTTAAGATCATTATTTTGAATTGATAGATCCCTATAACGATCCAGTTTGTAGCCAAACTCAACATTAATAGAGCCAACAGCTGGGATAATAAAGCGAACCCCGAGGCCAATGGCATCTCGATAAGGATCATCAAATTCGAAGCCTGTAACCAATACGGCTCCTCCGTCGTAGAAAAGAGTTCCGCCGACGATACCGTAAATTGGAAACCTCAACTCTGATTTGATGAGATAGTAATGGGAATCCTTTTGTAAAAAGAAGTCGTCGATTTCGTCGGCCCCGAGAGTGGTAAGACGAGGTATTCTTTCTGCTTTACTGAGGTCAAAACCTCGAATTGTGCTTCGTCCACCTAAAAAGAATGCTTTTTTACCTGGAACACCTGACCTGCCATCTCTATTTAAAGAGGCGACATACCCACCTTGAAACGAATTGTACCAAACCCATTTTGGCGAACCCAAACGGAGATAGTAATTGTAAGCGGCGGTTGCACGAATAAATTTGAGATACTTAAATTCATCCTCAGATGACCCAAGAACGGGGTCTGAGTATTCAAGGGCCATACGGGTATAAGAACCTTGAGATGGCACCGTTAAACTGTCCCTCAGATCTACTTCTAAGATGGGGCCGACCGATCCGATATTGATTGTTCGTTCATCAGCTCTGGTTACTCTGTCGAAAAACCTTTGGTTAGAGAAGGTATAAAGGTTCCAGGTCCCTTTAACTGTTCTCGAAAATTCTTTTTCCAGAAGTAGGTTTATCTCGTTTTTTTCCTGGATCGTAATATTAATATCACCAGTTTCTGGATCTAGAGCATCTTCTGATCGAATAAGGTTAACACGAAGCTGAGTTCTATCACTGAGAACCGCGGGCTCTAGGTATGACAAGGTGATTTCATTTTCAAGATAGCTAACATCTGGATCTGTTGAATATTGAATATCTAGTCTCGAGAAAACTTTTCTTCCCGTTCCGTAGAGGTTCCTATAGGCAAGTCCTGTAAAGCCTCGGTAGGAGAACTGCTGCTCGTTAGTCAATCCAAAACCAAGTGAGAATAATCCAGGATCTCTTTCTGTAACTGAAACCCGTACAGTTCTTTCAGAAACATTTGAACCATCTTCAAGTGTTCCAATTTGCACTCTCGAAAATAGTCCGAGTCTCTGTAGGCGAGAAACAGACTCTTGGAGTATGAAAGGTGTTAATGTATCTCCTTCTGAAAATTCCAATTCTCTAATAACAACGTCGTCTTTGGTGAACGTATTTCCATCAACAATAATAGAATTGACCTTAACGATAGGTCCTTCCCTAATTTTGTAATTAAGCGTAGCCAGGGTATAGTTTTGATTATATTTTACCAAGTCCTTGCGTTCGTTCAGTACTTGAGCTTCAAGGTATCCGTAACTCCGATAAAATGCCTTTATCTTTTCAATACTCTTTTGAAGTGTATCCAGTCTTAGAGGTTGATTGGTTTTAATGCCAATAACCTCCTGAAGTCTTAGGCTTGAAAAGGCTTTTGCATTTAGAAAACGAATTTTTTGAACTTGTGTTAGAGGCCCTTCATCTAAATTTACGAAAACATCTACAACTTTTTTCTTTTTATCGAATTGAGGTCGAATCGATAAAACTTCAGCTCTCAAGAAACCTTGATTTTGAAGGACGTCGATTAGTGATTTAGCTCCTTTTTCAATGAGTTTCTTATTGTAGAAATTCTTTCGAATAAGTGGGCCTGAATTTGCTTCAATAATTTTCGAGTAATAATCACTCGAGCGAGACGTCTTTCCTTCTACCCGAATACTTCTAATTCTCACCTTTGGGTTTTCATCTATATTAAAAATAATTTGTCGAATAAATCGATCTTCTAAGGTCTCTTCTTTAAATTTCACATCGATGTTGGGGTATCCTGCGGCGAGATATTGATCTTTGAGGCTCTGAAGGAGTTGTGTGGATGGACTAAAAGTAAGACCTGATGTTTTGGAGAGATCAAAACCTTTTATAAGCACGCGATCCTCGAGAGAATAGTTGCCATTGAGTAGGAACTCATAAGAGTAAGGGTCCTCTACAGCATAAACAATTTTTGCCTGGGACTTTGTTGCATTAAAATTAACTTCAGGCTCAGAAATTCTCGATGTTAAAAATCTATTCTCGGCAAAATAATTGTTAATCCTAGATTGTAATCGAGAAAGTTTTGAATTTGAAAAGACCTCTGAAATAAGTCTCTCACCAAGCCGTCCCAATCTTCTTGCCAGACGCTTATTGGTGGTCTTAAATTGTATATCTACAATTCGACAAGGTTCTCCTTCATCGATTTCAATATTTAGGTTGGTGAGTGCGCTCGATTGGCTGCTATAACTCAATTTGACTCGAGAGTTGAAATAGCCTTCTTGTTCGTATTGCCCGTTAAGCTTCTTTGCCGATTCTTCGATTTCGTCTGTTCTCAAAATATCATTGGGATTAATGCCTAAAACCTCAGTTACTTTTTTGCGACTAAATCTGTTTTGACCTGTGATATTGATTTGGCCGATTCTTTTTATGAGTTTAGCTTTCAGTATCAGAGTTTTTGACTTTGGATTAGCTTTCGTCACAATAACAGAAGTGTATCGATTTTTGTTCATGAGATGGCGAACAACTCTATCGACTGAATAAAGTGGAAAGTTTGGTTTGTCTATACCTGGGAATTTACGTTTAAGATCTCTGACCTCGGCAGAAGAAAGACCTTGAATTTTTATTGGAGGGCGAGTTCTAGCAAATACCATTTGAGCACTAAAAACTAGTGCAATAAACAGTATGTATGTAGCCCCTCCCGCAAACTTCATTATTTAAATTCCAATCTGTACTCGAAATCGAGACCGTATATATTTTGTTCATCTATGGTGTTAGTTTCTGAGCTGGTGTCACTGAAGTCGGTACTTTCGTAGGACAGAATGGTAGATAATTTAGGGTTAAACTGATATTTCAGTCTGACATCGGTTTTAGGAGCTTTTCCAATTTCTCGTGATGCAGAAATATCTGCCTTTTCACTCAATTTCTTCGAGAAGATAATTTTTGGAACCGAACTATTATTCTCATCATCAAATGTTGGAGTGAGTTGTGCATCCCATCCAAACCTCTCTTTAATTTCCTGACCAACTGGATTGCCCAGAAGGTAGGCTGCTCCACCTTGGAAAATTGATTGTGTAAATTGCTCCGAAGAGCTCACATTCTCGTTAAAGTCTTGAGATGTAATTCCTAAGGCAAGAAGACTAAATATATCTTGTTCAGGAAGATTCGGAGTCGAACTCAATGTAATCTCGGGATTTAGAGCTTCTCCCTGAACCAGTAAGTTGATCTCGTATCCATTTTTTCGAGTTATAGCTTCAACGTAGAGATTAGGATTGTAATCTTCTGATCCTCGCATCTCGACATTGGCTGTGGAAATATTAAATTCATTTTCTTGGAACTTTAGAATCGAGTTAGAGACTATTGATATTGGCCCCTTAATCACGGGTTTATTTAGAAGCCCTTGGATTCTAATGTTAGCGTTTGCTTGCCCGTCGATTTCCGCAATTACCGATGGCGTAACCTTCTGGAGAGTTACTGGATTCTGTGTTTTGACGGCGAGATTAAGTTGAAGTGGGTTAAATTGATCTTCCAAAAGGAGTTTAGGGAGAAAGTAGCGTTTTGTTTCGTCGTCTTCTTTTTTGCCTGAAATAAGATTACCGGCAATCGTTCCTCGATCTACTATATAATTCCCTCCCAGGGTAAACGGAAACCAATTGCCCTTAACGTAGATGTTACCTGATCCATAGGTGTCAAAATTACTCGGAAACTTGAGGTTCACATCTTCAAATTGAACATTTATGTCAGTCGGGTAGCTTTGTATGTTCTCAAAGAGAATTTTTCCATCTCCGAAAAACCGGCCTGAGGCAAAGGATCCTTTTAAGGAGTTTACGAGAATCTGCTTCTGACTAAAAAGAAGATCTGCGCGAACATCAGCAAGGGGGTGAATAAAATTAAATATCTTAAAGTAGCCTTGCTCAACATATGCGGATCCTAGAACTTCCAGTTTGTCTTTGTTAGCCTTAACAGTGAAAGATGCGGAGAGTAGACCACGAATGTCTTCTAGAAATGGTGTAAAAAGACTCAGCATTCCCATGTTCACTTTAGAGTTGATTTGAATATCTAGTGGTTGAACTGGGTTTGGAGAATTGTTGATCTTAAAGAATGTGTTTTCACCTTCGATAAATAGCTCATTAAATTGAAATTTACCTTCTGTCATACTGACACGAATTGGTTTAGGGTTGGACATCTTCAAGTTTCCACGTTGTACCAAAACTTTCTCTGCCTCTATACCACCTGAAGCTGCCCAGAATCCTCCAGAGGCACTGTACAAGTCTAAGGTGCCTGTTAACGATGATGTGAAGTTTCTTTTCATTAAGTCTTCGTCGAAGCTGGCGATAAGTTTGGCGAAGTTCCAATCTTTAGCGGAGACTTTAAACCTAAACGGGTCAGTAGTATTGTAGGGTAGTAAAAACTCCGTTTTTAATGTTCCACCTAAGAATTGAGCACTTCCTTCTACTGAGTTAGACCGAACTTGCAGTTTCATAGAGGAGTCTTCAACGGGTTCTCCTCCGAGAGTCATATTATTGAATTTTGCAGCAATGGTTGTATCGGGGCTTAAAACATAACCATTAAGGCGCATATCGATATCAAGAAGTCCGACTGTATTGAGTCCTGTCTTTGAGATGAGATTGGAGTCTTCAATGAACAGGCCTTTACCAGTTACGCGGACATCGATGTCCCCATTTGGTTTTCCTTTTCCTCGCATATATATTTTGCTTCGACCTCTGCTAATATGAACTCTCTTAGTGCTCACATTTCCGTTCTTAGAAGAAACGTCAAAAACAAATTCATCGAATGGCTCTGGACCGATTTTACCTCTGAAAAGAGAACTTCTAAATTCATAGGTAAGAGCATTAAACCGCAGTGGACCACTTAGTCTTACATTTGCAGCGCCTGATCCAGTGACTTCGAAAGGGAGTTTTGTTTTGCGAGCGAAAATATCTAATACATCGTTGGCTTCCATATAAGGAATTTTTGCAGAACCTTTTATGGTGTTGTTTTCGACATCAACGGTAATATCACCCCTGTACCGAGAGTTCTTAGAGTTACCTCGAATCTTTTTGAAAAACAGATTTCCTTTTTTGTAGCTCAGATTTGTTTTTATATTAGCTAATTTAAAGTCTTCAAGAAATACATCTTTGCCGTCTAAATTCATGCTTAGAGTTGCCCAGTCACTATTTCCTTCAGTTACTCCCTCAAGCTTTGTAATTCCCTCGATTTTTAACTCTGCGAGATTCTCAACGTCTGCAAAATCTAGTTTACTAGCTGCGTACGAGATATTGAATCCCTCATCGTATTTTATCACTCCCTTACTAGAGCCTTCAGAGTTCTTAATTCTTATCGCAGTGTCGTATTCTACGAGTTCATCAGTGATGCGAACTTTTCCGTCCAATTCTCCTTCTGAAAAGTCAACGATCCGAGTTGTTCGCCCTTTATTAGTTACACTCAAACTCTGAACAAGAATTTTGCCAGTGCAATTAATTTCAATTTCAGGTGACAAGGTTCCCTCGCAAGGAAACTCTCCCCTAAGAGGCATATTGATAGGGACATTTTTGACGAGAATACTCTCGAGAAAGCGGCGGACTTCAAGATTTGGAACTGTAACATTGGTTTTTAAAGCTGCGTTTTCGCCATCAATATTGATAGAGGTCTGCCAAAGACTAAGCTTGCCAGCACTAGATTTTATTTCAACCTGATTGATTGAGATATCTTTCTGATTACCTTTGCCTTCGATAAAAGCGTTCCCAACCTCGTGACCTTCAATGAAGAGGCTTTCTGTGCGCACTCTGAAGTCCATTGCCAGAAGTTTAGACTTTTTCTTTTTCAAAGCACCAATGTCGGCTTTTACTAAGCCGGTTGATTCGGGAAAACTCTGTAGATCTTTGAAGGCAAGTACGAAGCTAGATATCTCGTCCATATTGAGATTCAATCGTGTTTTCAAGTCATAAGAAGGGAGCTGCATGCTATCGAGGTCAAAATCAAGAATTCCAGAAGCGATAACATAAGAGTCTTTGTGGCTTGCCTTAAATGATGAGATCGTCGCCTGATTATTTAGAATGAAGACTTTGGTTTCTAACGACAAGTTTAAAGGTCGTTCTAAGGCAGGAGTCAGTACATCTAATGTACCTGAGTTAACAGCAAGGTGAATGCTATTGCTCTGCTTTCGAATTAAAAAATCTAGATCGTTTCCTTCGTAGTAGGAGTCTTTCTTTGGAAGATCGATTCTGACTTGTGTGTTTTTAAACTCAACCTGTCTGAAGGGAATTGATTCCGTAATCTTTTCGAAGTCGAGTTTAGATGTTTTTTTCTTAGACTTTTTCTTCTCATCTAAAGTGAGATCTAATGTTACTCCATCAACAAGGAGGCTATCTAGAGCAACTCTTCCGCGGATCAATGACCAAAATTTCAACCCTACTTCGATCTCATCGATTATGAATGGTTTAACCTTGGATTCTAGTTCTTCTTTGGGAATAACTCGAACTTCTTCAAGTCGAAGCCCAATTGGTAACAAACTCAAGCTCACGTTTTGAGGTAAAACTCTAACTGGGCCTGATTATCTAGTTCTATTTTCTAACACTACGAGTATCCAGGCTTCTATCTTTGGTAAATTATAACTAACTACAAGACCTAGTAGAAAGAAAGTGGCAGAAAGTAGGCTGAGAATTACGATTTTTTTAGTGTTTGGTTTCATAGACTGTCTCCAGTCCATTCACGCAAAAGTGCCCTAGCTGACCTGTAGGTAGGGCGCAAACTTACAATGCTTTTTAGTAAATCAATAGCGTGATCTTTTTGGCCTAGTCCCCATAGTGCTCTCGCGCGGGCATAAATGACTGCGAAAGTACTTTCTGGGTTTCCTGCATATTGAATTTCTAAACGGTTAGCTTCTTCCAGTGCAGAGAGGTACTGTCTTCCTTTAATCAATAGCTCTAAAGCTAACCAATCTGACTCTGCAGAGGGTGGACTTATCCTGAGAATCTCATAGGCCTCACGATAGAACTCCAAAGCTTCAAACATGATCGCGTAGTCGTAGCCAGAGTCGGGATCAAGTTTGACTTCCTTTTTGACTTGGGCAACGAGGTGGTCTTTAGAGGATAAAACTTCAGGAGGAGGAATTTCAATTTGTTCCTCAACATGGCTGTCATACTCCGTCATTCGCTCTCGTTGATTAATTATCTCTCGGGCCCATTTCTCTTGATGGACCATGTGCTCGCCTCTGACTTCAGAGTCGTGAGGGAAAAGCGTTGAAAGTTGAGCCAATATCTTCTTTTCTTCTGTTGGAATTCTTTGCGAACGATAGAACTCCAATTGCTCGATGAGATTGCGTTTTATCTCGTTGTATCTTCGCCGTTCCTCTTGTCTCTCGTTTCTTCGTTCCTCTGCAAACTTTGAGGAGAACTGATCAAGCGCTCGACTACGAACTAAGCCTGCTGAATCTTTTTGTGAATGAGCACCTTGAAAAAGTGCGAGGACTTCTGGTTTCTGGGGTTGATAGCCAGAGAGACCAAGCGCTTCGACAAAAGGTCCCCAAGGAATCAGTTCATGATTTTTGATTTGTCCTGCGATTAACTTTAGAAAATCAGGGAGCCTTCCGCTTCGAATTGCGAAGCAGGCAACGGCATATTTTTCTTCGGCAGTTAACTGGTTGTCTTCCCACCACTCGAAAAGTTGGCCAGCTACTGAATTTGAGTCTCCTACTTTAATAAGGAGTTCTCTAATTTTTAATTCAATGCTCTCCAAAAAAGTCGCTCCCAAGCTGAAATTACGGGCAAAATATCACATTACATTATGCGACAAATTGCTTCATTTTGGGAGTAATAACACGAGGCAATTACAAGCTTTTTACTTATTCACACGTTCCATATATTCGCCCGTACGAGTATCGACTTTTAGCTTATCACCTTCGTTTATGTGAAGGGGAACTTGAACCACTAGACCTGTTTCTAGGGTTGCAGGCTTTGATCCACCAGTTACGGTATTTCCCTTAACACCCGGGTCAGTTTGGCTTACGACTAAAGCCACAGTGTTCGGTAAATCAATACCTATGGCTCGATCATTGAAGAACAAAATAGTGACTTGCATATTTTCAAGCAGAAAGTTTTTAGCATCACCAATATCGTCTTCGTTCATGGCGTACTGGTTGTAGTCTTCCTGGTCCATAAAGTTGTAGCCAGAGTCATCGACGTACAAAAAGTTAGCATCTCTAGTCATAACGTCTGGGACTTCGAACTTTTCACCAGATTTAAAGGTTCTTTCCAGGTTGGATCCAGTAATCATGTTTTTCATTTTTGTACGTGTAAACTGATTTCCTTTACCAGGTTTTACATGTTGAAAATCAATAATTGAATAGGGCTGACCTTCGAGAAGAATTTTTAAGCCTTTTTTAAAATCACTGGTATCGTACATTTCGTCCTGCTTCCCAGGTCTGTTTAAATTGTTGCTAAGACCTGTTCAAAATAATTTATTAATAATCATTAGATGCGTTGTAAAACCCTCTGAGTCAAGGTTCTGTGAGTTCACTTTGTTTTTTTATTTTGTGCAATAAGCGTTCTAAACGGTCTTTTTTCTTACTTTTTTGTTTTTCGGTAGGATGAGAGCTGGTTTCATTGCTCTGACTCTTTATCGCCTGCTTAAGTCGATCTCTGCGACTTTTTGGCTCTGAAGGCTTTCGTGCGCTCTTCTCCTTGAGTATTTTCAAGCGCTTTGAAATTGAAGAACTTGAGGTCTGTGATTCCGCAAACTCTAAGAGCTTTATAGCTCTGTTTAGTTCCTCACGAACAGTAAAGGCATCTGCAAGTGACGTAATCTTTTCGACTCGTTTAGCGTCCCATGGGCCATCACCAAATAGACTTGAGCCTGCAGAATCAACTACTTCAAAAAGGTCATCTTCAAACTCAATGGCCATTAGAAACTCCCACTTCTGTACATTTCTTTGAAGTTCAGAGTCAGTGGGGTTTAAAAATAAGGCCATTTTATAAGCTTTTAAAGCCTCAGCAGGTTGTCTATTCTGAATAAGAACTTTTGCTAATAATTTATGCGCCAATAGGTTTTCAGGAGACAGCTTGGTTGCTTCTTTCAAATGTTCGATGCTCTCAGTAAAACTCTCTTTTTCCATAAGAGCCCTAGCCAGCGCGACACGCCCGCTGGCGAAGTTCGGGTGGAAGCCAACGCCCTTGCGGCTGACCTCAATGGCTTGGTCGAGAAGTCCCATCTTTCTGTAAGCTTCAGAAAGGGGTGCAAAAACCCGCGACTCGGGGTCTTTTTCTAGAATTATTTGATATCTTTCGACAAACTCAGAATTGACTGTTGCCATTTTTCTATCTTTGCACTGAGCCAGGCTTAATTCAATTGTTGAAAAGCACTTTACAAGGGTGTTTGATCAAAAAGTGGGAGAAAGTGTGCGCGTTTTAGGAATAGACCCCGGTTCTAGAGTCACCGGATATGGATTGCTCGAGATTCACGGAAGTGGACTTCGTTGCGTAGAATCTGGGGTTCTGAAGGCCAAAGGTGATTTTAACCGTAGGCTCTACGAAATTCACAGTGATTTTAAGAGTTTGTTGAAAGAATTGCGTCCAGACGTTCTGTGTCTTGAGCGGATTTTCCTGGGAAAGAATGTCGACAGCGCTTTTAAGTTGGGCCATATTCGTGGGCTGATTATCGCAGAGGCCCAAGCTTTGGAAATGTCAGTTTTTGAGTATGGTGCGCGAGAAGTCAAAAAAGGTGTCACTGGATACGGGCAGTCAGATAAATTGCAGGTTTCCCAAATTGTGAAAAAGTCCCTGGGATTAAAGGGAGAGCTTTCAGAAGACGCCAGCGATGCACTAGCTTTGGCCTTGCATTTCTGCCAGGGATCCAGAGATAGGCAATCGGTGATGACTAGGGTTCAGAAGCCCTCGGGACCATCGATTTAATTAAAAACCAGGTTGTACTACGAAGACATCGAGGGGAAGAGCATGATTGGTTTTTTAAAAGGTACCATAGAAGCTGTTGAATCAGATTCTGCTTTGATAGAAGTTCAAGGTGTTGGCTATGAAGTTTTTGGTTCCCAAAATACTTTGCAAGAACTGTCTCCTGGAGAGGCTAGTTTTTTACACATCTATACCCATGTTAGAGAAGACCAGCTGGTATTGTTCGGTTTTACTTCAAAGAATGAAAAACAACTATTCTTATCACTCCTAAAAGTGAATGGAATAGGAACTAAAATGGCGATTCAAATTTTGTCTGGAGCTCCGTTAAACAAAATTATTGGCTATATCAGTGAAAGCGATATCAAGGGATTAACAAGTCTACCTAAGGTCGGAAAGAAAACGGCTGAACAAATGATCTTGTCATTAAAGGGTAAACTTGTCTTTGATACGACAGGACCTATTCAAAAATCTCCTATAAAGGAAGAGGTTCAATCTGCATTGGTGAATTTAGGATTTCGCGCTCAAGATGTAGAAAAAGTTGTACAAGATATGGATTCAAAAATTTCAGTTGAAGAAGGTGTTAGAGTAGGCCTTCAGATTCTTTCAAAGAATTAATGAAGGGAGGAAATGGATATGGCTCGGATCGTAAGCGGTGATCAAGAAAATGTAGATACGAATTGGGAAAATTTACTTCGCCCTCCAAAGTTTGAGGATTTCCCTGGACAGGATACTGTAAAGGAGAAGCTCAATGTATTTGTCGAGGCGGCGAAAAAGAGAAATGAGCCTATAGATCACATTCTTCTAAGTGGCCCTCCCGGTCTCGGAAAGACAACTTTAGCTCATATCATCGCCCATGCAATGGGTGTTTCTATCAAAACGACATCTGGTCCTGCCTTGGATAAGAAAGGGGACTTGGCTGCGATTTTAACCAATTTAGAGCCCCATTCGATTTTATTTATTGATGAGATACACCGTTTAAATCGAACCGTTGAGGAGTACCTTTATTCCGCAATGGAGGACTTTTACGTCGATATTGTGACTGGTGAGGGGTTAGGAGCACGATCAATTCAGTTTAAGATTGCTCCATTTACATTGGTTGGAGCTACTACTCGAGCAGGCTTGTTGAATGCTCCGTTTAGGGATCGTTTTGGAATTGTTGAAAGGCTTTCTTTTTATGACAAAGCCTCTTTGATTAAAGTGATTGAAAGATCTGCTGGAATTTTAAATGTGCCTATCACCAGTGAGGGTGCACTGGAGTTGGCAAAACGTAGTCGTGGTACGCCTAGAATTGCGAACCGACTTTTAAAACGCGTCAGAGATTATGCAGATGTTAAATCCGACGGAAAAGTCACCGCCGAGCTCGCTCGCTATGCCCTGGATCAATTAGAAGTGGACGAGTTGGGATTGGATGATATGGATCGGAAAATTTTGAAGCTCATTGCTGAAAAGTTTGAAGGTGGACCGGTGGGAATCGAGACCTTGTCAGCAGCTCTAGCCGAAGATAAGGGAACCCTTGAAGAAGTGTATGAGCCTTTTTTGATTCAAGAAGGCTTATTGCAAAAGACTCCAAGGGGGAGAGTGGTTACAAGGCTTGCCCAAACTCATATTGATGGAGCGTCTCTCGGAAGTGCCGAGATGCCCTTAGACCTTTAAAAAGTGAGTCTTCTGCAGTCATAATCTGCTTTTGAAAAATGGGCCCTTCTCGATAGATCACAGTCTTTATAGAAAAAAGGATTCTCTGTTGGGCCCCCAGACCTTTGAACCTTATCGATTCTAAAACCATCTACCGTATAGGCCGCACCCCGGGCATTGGATTTTTGTGCTGGAGGCACTGAGCCTCTGCGCTCGATATACTTCGAGCTGGCACAGCCTAAAGTACTGAAACTCCAGAGAAAAATGAATGTTTTAAGTAATCGAATACATATCATCCCAATCTTGGATCGGAACATCCTTGAGGTCTCTCTAGGCCAGAAACCTGTCGCCGAAAAGATACACAGACCTGTTGAAAAAAAGTAACAGAGGACGCTTAGCATTAGATTTCATTAAGATTTTGCATTAGTAAGTAGTTGAAATCTCACAATGTTGTTGTTACCGAGGTGAAGCTTTATTGCTTGGTATTCTGTTTGCTTTATGTAGGAGTTAAGCAGATACAAAGGAAGACTTATGTTTTTACAACGAACAATAAAAAGGCCTGCGATCGTAGAGGGAATTGGTTTGCACACTGGTAAGCCAGCCAAACTGACTTTTCGTCCAGCTCCTGCAGACACCGGGATCTTTTTTGTTCGAAAAGATTTACCTGGAAGTCCTGCTATGGCAGCAAAGTCTGAATTTGTAACGGCCACGTCACTTGCGACAACAATAGGTGGACCAGAGTTTTCTGTCTCAACAATCGAACATTGTCTTTCAACTCTAGCTGCCTATCGAATTGATAATTTGTTCATTGAGCTAGATGGTCCTGAGATTCCAATTGGTGATGGTAGTGCTAAAGTTTTTATGGAGTCGTTGGTTAATGCGGGCTTTGTGGAGCAAGAGTCCCCAAGAAAGTATGCCTATATTACTCAACCAATCTATTACGGAGATGGTGATAAGCATGCCTATGTCGTCCCTTATAATGGACTTCGTGTGACTTGCACTATCGAGTTTCCTCACCCTCAAATATTGAAGCAAGAGATCGATATTGACGTTAATGAATATACTTTTTCAAAGGAACTCTCAGGAGCTCGGACTTTTGGTTTCTTAAAAGATGTTGAGTATATGCGCTCTAAAGGCTTAGCTCTTGGGGCGAGCCTTGATAATGCAATTGGTTTGGATCAGAACGAAGTCTTGAACCCAGAGGGGCTTCGTTACAAGGATGAATTTGTCCGACATAAAGCTCTCGATGCTCTTGGTGACCTAGTGACCTTAGGTATGCCTTTAATGGGTCATTTGATTCTATATAAGGCGGGTCACGATGTGATGAATCGACTGGTGAATACTATTTTAGCCTCACCTGATAAGTATAGGCATATTGAGTTGGGCTCAGAGTTGCCGGCTACCGAAGATTTAGACCCAGGGTCTATTTGGGCCATGAGAGAATTCGCCTAATTTTTCTAATCTCAGATGAATTCCCAGATCAATTTATTCAGGGCTATAAGCTTTGCAAGTGCAGCATTTTGCTTATTTAAAGGTGAAAAGTAGTCTAAGTCCTTGTCTAAATACATTATATTCTTTGTAAATTCTCAATATCCCAACACTAGTGTTGCCCTGGGATACGCTTTTGGCTATACAAGTCCTTTAAAAATCAGTTTTGCGGAGGAATCCATGATTATTGGTGTGCCAAAAGAGATTAAAATTAGTGAGAACCGTGTTGGTTTAACTGAAGCCGGTGTTAGACAACTTGTTAATGAAGGTCATACAGTTCTTGTTCAAAGAGATGCTGGTTTAGGTTCGATGATTACAAATGAAGCCTATGAAAAAGTTGGCGCTAAACTCGTTGATACTGCCGCAGACCTTTGGGGTCAAAGTGAGATGGTTGTTAAAGTTAAAGAGCCCCTTCCTGATGAGTTCGAACTCATGAAAGAAAACCAAATTCTTTATACTTATCTTCACCTTGCTGCAGAACCAAAGCTAACAAAGGTTCTTTGTGAGAGAAAAGTTAAAGCTATTGCCTACGAAACCATTGAAGGTCCAAATGGATCATTACCTCTTTTAAAGCCTATGAGTGAAGTTGCTGGTCGAATGGCAACTCAGGTTGGAGCTTTTTATCTGCAAAAAGATCAGGGCGGAAAAGGTATCCTGTTAGGTGGTGTAACTGGAGTTCGTCGAGGTATCGTAACTGTAATTGGTGGGGGAGTTGTTGGTACTAATGCTCTTACAATGGCAGTTGGATTAGGAGCCGAGGTGAGAGTGATTGATGTAAATCACGACAGACTTGAGTACTTAGACAACATCTATGGTAGTAAAATCACGACTATCTACTCTAACGAACATAATATTGAGAGAAGCGTTACTGAATCTGATCTTGTTATTGGAGCGGTTCTTATTCCTGGTCGTAAAGCTCCGCACCTAGTGACTCGCGATATGATTTCTAAGATGACTCCTGGTTCAGTCGTTGTAGATGTGGCCGTAGATCAAGGTGGGTGTATCGAAACTTGTAAGCCGACATCCCATGCTCAACCAACATTTGAAGTCGACGGTGTTGTTCATTATTGTGTTCCGAATATGCCAGGCGTGGTTGCTCGTACAAGCACCTATGCACTTACAAATTCTACATTTAAGTATGCTTCGTTACTTGCAAAACTAGGTGTGGAAGAAGCTATTAACCACTCTCCAGAACTGAAAGATGGTTTGAACGTCTACAATGGCTCTGTAACTTACGAGCCGGTAGCACGTGACTTAGATATGGAGTTTAAACCTTACTCTCCTATGTAGTAGGTCAGACAAATTAGAATACTTTTAATGGCCGAGTGAAAACTCGGCCATTTTTTATTCTTCTATTGCGATAGAACCAAAATCCTCTGTGCTTATTATTTTGTGCCCTGTCTGATTGATTCGCTCAATGACTTTCCAGTGGGGGTGTCCATAGCGTGTGAATCTTGAGCTAACAAAGTAGTGATTGATTTGGGTGAAATACTTAACTAGCTCTTGTGAGTTTGAAGTTCTACTGCCGTGGTGAGCCAGCACCAGGTTTTTAGTCAAAGGATTTGTTTCTTCAAGCCAAAACTTTTCAGTTCTGAAGTGTGGGTCTCCTAAAACAGTGAGTTTTGGATGGGAGTATATAAGTCCAGAATCATTTCTATTGGTGCTTTTGCTGTTGTTTGGAATCTGAAATATCTTTGTCTTTGGGTTTTGTTTACAGACTTTTAAATTTTTAGAGAAGTCTTTTTTGTTCTTTTGAAGAAGGGCCAAAGACTTTTTTTCGTAACAGTGATTTAAGCCTCGGAACATCCAATAAAAACTTATATGATCTTGATCTGCATGGGTGATCAGTAAGATATTTCTTTTATTTCCACACAGGTTCGTTAAGTCAGGTTTAGAGTAATGCTCGCCTCCGAAATCAATATGTATACATTGTTCGAATTCTACTTTAGTGATCCACTGTCCTTGACCTACATTCCAAATCACCCAGCCTAAAAAGGGGTCTAATGAAGTGAAAGAAGGCCATAAGAAAAGAATGTAAATAATAAGTCTCATGACCTTTTAATTCTAAATGAGTTGATAAACAAAGCTGTCGTAAAGAAAAGAGTATAGGCTGTTGCGGTTTTCGAGTTTGAAATAGAATTGTATGATTCAAGCTTTAAAGTGTTTTGAGTATAGATCATCGAATCTACAAAAAGCGTCCAAAAATAATCAAACATTTTTGATTCACCGACAAGGCAATGGAAAAATGAAAGTGGAATAATCAGTCCTCCCATTAGTGGAATAGCAATGGTGTTGATCAAAATACTTAATGGGTGAGGTGGTGAGAGAACCGCAAGAATAGGAAAGAGCGCTAAATAGATTTCGCAGTTTGAACGCAAAAGGTTTTTGGCGCGTGGCGTGAGCCCCTTTCTGGTAGGGGGCTTCAGAGCAAGGATACTTGATGCCACCCAGCTAAGTTGAAATGAAATCGAATTTATCCATGATGGGCAAATTGCCAACAGGGTCCATGCGCTAATTATGTTTGATTGAATTGATAAGTGGTTGAGTTGAAAGTGCATGGATAAACGCTCGAAAAGACGTTGAAAAAGAGCTCTAACAAGCGGTGCTTGAAAGCCTGTAAGAAATGTATAGGCAATCAAAAAGGCCTCTGTGGCCCATTTCGGGAGTCGTAAATATTTTTCTGCCTTGTTAAGTGCATATTCAATTGCGATAAGATGTGCGCCCGAAACAACAATGAGATGAAGTAATCCTGTGGTTTGTAATGCTGAATAAAGTTGCTCCTTTGGAAGGTTGCGTCCACAAACCACTGCCTCCAAAATTGGCTTTTGGTTAGAATTTGGAAGGAGATTAAGACAGTGTTCTGGGTTTGTTAGGATAC
>CAZFYV010000030.1:0-19714 GCA_964523195.1 uncultured Pseudobdellovibrionaceae bacterium | reverse complement strand
GTGATCCATGATCTTAGTTTTGACTTGAGATTAATTTTGGAAAAAGTTCTTTAATCCGGTTTCGAATCCAAAGTAGGGGCCGGTCATTACGTTTTGATTTATAGGCCTTTATTTGCACATCCCATTCGAGATCAGTCACACCAAAGTCAATCTCTCGCTGGCTCATTTTTTCTTCAGTTAGCACAAAACCAATTTCAAAAAACTTACCGAATTTGAAGTCTCTTAACTTTTCACTGTCAAAAACTGCTAACTCTAAAAATGGATTTCTTCCCACAAAATTGTAAATAGGTTTTGGCGAAAGGAGCCCCAAAAAGTCTAAGCTTTGACTCGAAGAACAGGATCTCGTCCACACCAACTTATTTGAAACCAACAAGGTACTCTGTAATTTTGAAAAATCCGGCCAAGAGCAAGAATCAATAACATAAAAATCAGATCTTACTTTTTTAATATTTTTGAGGTTAAACCAAATCTTATCAGGCAATACTATTGCATTAGACTGACTCACTATTAGTGCTGTTCTCTTTTCTTTTTCGGCATATTTACCTAAGGTTTTTACTATATCCTCAAGGCCATTATGAATAGTAGAGCCCTCAGAAATTCTTATTGCAATATCGAATACAAAATCTCCTTCGAAACCAAACTTCTCATTCATTAGATTTCTTCGATCTTGGATTTCTTTGTAACTCTTAGTAATATTCTGTTGGTCAAATATGGCTTGAAAAAGAGTTTTTAGAACAACTTTGGAGTCGTCTAAAGAATAACTAATATTTGAGCCAGGCACTTCAAATGCACCAAAATCTATATCTAACAAGCTTAAATTAATTATAACTTTATTTAAAAGCTCTATTTGCTCTGACCATGAATACTCACGCAAAAGATTAAAGAGATAATTTGTAGCGACTGGCTTCAAGCTCAAAAGTGTCCAAGTCATATTTTGCTGAGGCTTCTGATTAACTATAGACGAACACAGGTTTAATAGCTCTAAAGGCCTATCTGCTCTTCCACACAAACCAATTAAATTTGTAAGCCCATTAGGCCATTTAGACCGTCCAAGTATCTCGACAAACTTCCCTGGTTTATATTCGATTTGCTTAATACCAAATCCCTTAACCAATATTAACTCACTAATTACCTCAGAAAGAAAAAGAGATGGACTGGCCGAGACAGACTTCTGATATAGAAAACTCTTAACAATTGCTTTGTGAGCCTGCCCTTGAAGCAAAAAGGATTTAACGTCTAGCTTAATCTGGTTTTGACTGACCTCATAGACTTGCTCAGCTGAATCAACGACCACGATATCAATACTATTTTTGAAGCCACCGATATCTTTAAAAAACCTCTCCATTTTGCGAAATGATTTCATATAGCCTAACAACTCAACCCTCAAGGAGCCAGGTAGCTTATGAAGCTCTGTAACCTTAGAACTCTGCTCGACAAAAACTTTACCGACAAATCTAGGATACTTACTTGAATGTTGATTTTCTTGCAGAGTAAAAAGATAAGTAAAAGCTACTAACCCCAAAAACAATAGAATCATTAGCACTTTTATTCTAAAGTTAGTTGTCTTTTGGGTCTTTTCCATATTGCTTTATTTTCTTTTTTTGATTGGAACAGTTTTAGGCAATCCAGCCGCACCCACTTTTGAGGGCAACTGTCTTTTTACTTTAGTACTCATCCACTTATTGATCTTAATGACTCGATCTAAATCGATACCTGTTCGATAACCCATACTATGAAGCATATACAGAAGGTCTTCCGTCGCTATATTTCCGGTAGCCGCTGGCGCATATGGACACCCACCCAAACCACCTAAACTAGAATCAAAACTTGTTATACCGCATTGTAGACTTGCAAGAACATTTGATAACCCCGTTCCGCGGGTATCATGAAAATGCATGGCAATTTTATCTGCCGTTGTCTTCTTTAAAAGCTTGTTAACAATGCTAACAACTTGCTTCGGATGGGCCACACCAATGGTATCTCCCAATGAAACCTCGTAAACTCCAAGATTGAGTAAACTATTTGTCATAGAAACAACTTTAGACTCACTAACCTTACCTTCAAATGGACAGCCAAAAACAGTACTCACATAACCTCGAACCTTCACTCTGTGCTTGTGAGCAATCTCAACTACTTGTTCGAATCTCTTTAAGCTCTCTTTGACTGAACAATTGATGTTCATTTGCGAGAAGCTTTCCGAAACCGCACCAAAAACGGCAACCTCTTTAACACCGCTCTCTAAAGCCTCTTCCATTCCACGAAGATTGGGAACTAAGGCAGAAAACTTTACACTTTTAGAAATAGAACCATTTTTCTGAGCCAACATAAGGTTCTTGGCAATCTTAGAAGAACCTGCCATTTGAGGAACCCATTTGGGGGAGACAAAAGCTCCAAGTTCGATGTTATTAATACCCGCATCTACCATCTTTTTTATAAAACTCGTTCTGACGGCTGGCGAAAGACTCACCTTTTCATTTTGAAGCCCATCGCGAGCTCCAACTTCAACAATTCGAATCTTTTTACTCATCTGACCCACTAACTCGGACTAGAAGCTTACCTAACTCAACCTGGTCATCCACAGATACGTTTAACTCAGCGACCTCACCATCCATTTGACACTTGAGAGTATACTCCATTTTCATGGCCTCCATCACGATCATCGACTGGTCTTTCTTAACCTGATCCCCTTTGGCGACTAGAATCTTAGTAACTTTACCCGGCATCGGAGCAAGGGTAAGGGTCGGATCAGTGGTGGATTCTGCAGAATGAGAAGATCTTCTTTGAGGTTCATAGCTATACATCTGGCCGTTTAAGTGCACCCACAAAGACGACCCTACTTTTTCAACAAGTGCTGTTCGGTCCTGGCCTTCAACGTTTAATGTAACTTTTTTCATATGTTACTCCATGAGTTCATAAAAGGGTCAGACATTCCCGACTGAGATGAAGCTACATCGCCGACTTCTTGGTAAGCCATTTTAAAAAAGTCAGTCATCCATGGCTCTAACTTCTGCTCTCCTAGACCTTCAGGAAAGTTCTTTCCTATAAACTGAGTTGTAAATTCACCACTTACAAATTCTGGGTGCTGCAATATTTCTTTCAAATAAGGAATATTCAAGTGAACACCAAAAACCATGCACTCATCCAATGTGGAGCACATTTTTTGAATCGCCTTTTCCCTTGTTTCATCCCAAACAATAACCTTGGCGATCATGGAATCATAAAAGGCGGTAATGCTGTCACCCTTTTCAAATCCAACTTCAAAGCGTCTACCAGGACCATGGGGCCAACTCATAGAACCCAACAAACCAGTGGAAGGAATTCCATTCATATAAGGGTTTTCAGCGTATATTCGACACTCAATTGAGTGACCTCTAGGAGATAACTCTTCTTGTTTCCACAATTCAAAGTTATCAGCAGCCAAATTGATCTGAGCTTTAACCAAATCTACACCAAGTACATACTCAGTTACTGGATGCTCAACCTGCAATCTCGTGTTCATCTCTAAAAAATAAAACTCGTTATCTTGAACTAAAAACTCAACAGTCCCAGCACCCCTGTACTTCGTAGTTTTCGCCAATGAAACCGCCGATTCACCCATAGCCTGTCTTAGCTTTTGATCAATCGATGGACTTAGAGCTTCTTCGATAATCTTTTGGTGCCTTCTTTGCACGGAACATTCTCGCTCATAGAGGTGAACCGCATTCCCTTTTCCATCGCCAAATACCTGGAACTCAATATGCTTAGCTCGATCCAAGTACTTTTCTACAAAAACTTTACTGGAACCGAAGGAACTTAAACCTTCGCGCTGGGCAGACTCAATCAGATCAGAAGCCTCCTCGGAATTATTGATCACCTTCATTCCACGACCGCCTCCACCGGCAGCCGCTTTAACAATTACTGGGTATCCTATTTTTTCACATTCGGAAATCAAATGTCCGATTTCCTGGTTTTCACCTGCATAGCCTGGAACGGTAGGCACTTTTGCTGTTTCAATAATTCTTTTAGCCTCGATTTTATCTCCGAGACTTTTTATGGTTTCTCCGCGAGGCCCCACAAAAATCAAACCCGCACTCTCTACGGCGTCAGCGAACTCTGAGTTCTCTGACAAAAAACCAAAGCCTGGATGAATCGCCTCAGCACAAAGCTCTTTAGCACCTCGCAAATTGGCTTCAATATTAAGGTAACTTTCATTGGTCGGAGATGGACCAACACAAAATGTTTCATCAGCCAATCGGTAGGCATTAGAGTGAACATCCGCTTCAGAATGAAGAAGTACCGTCTTTATACCCAACTCTTTACAAGCATTAATGATTCTAACGGCAACTTCACCACGATTAGCAATCGCCAGCTTCTTAATTTTCATGCTACTTCCTATTCCTGTATCCAGTTGGGCTTACGCTTTTCCAAGAAAGATCTTAGCCCTTCTTGCCCCTCTTCACTCACCCTTAAATCGGCGATCACCTTGGTCGTTTCATTTTTAACGTTGATCCAAGAGTTATTTTCTTCAACGTAGCTAATCAGATTCTTAGTCGCCCTAACAGCTCGTTTGCCATTCGACTTAAAACGTTTGAGAATCTTTTCTACTGCTGCATCCATCTCGTCAGCAGGATGAACTTCACTAATGAGTCCTCCGCGTAGAGCAATATCCACCCCAAACATTTCTGCAGAAACTAAATAACGAGTATAAAAACTTTTGTTTGTTTTCTTTATGACAAAAGGGCTAATGACCGCAGGTGCTATTCCTAAGCGAACTTCAGAAAAACAAAACTGAGTTTCTTTTTCAGCAACGCCAACGTCACAGGCTGCTAAAAGACCAATGGCACCTCCCATTACGTGGCCATGAACTTTCGCGATCGTTGGAATCTCCATGTTTTTTAGCGTATAGAACATATCAAATAAGATTTCAGAATCTTTCCTGTTTTCAGCAACCGAGAAATCAACCATAGACTTCATATAGTTTAAATCAGCACCTGCACAAAAACTTTGACCATTTCCTGAGATTACCACTGCTCGCAATGTTGATTCTTTTCCTGCATCCGCTAACGCCTTAGTCACTTCACCGATCATTTTCGGATTGAATGCATTTCTTATTTCAGGTCGATTTAACCTAATATGAAGAACATCATTTTTAGTTTCTAACTCTACAAATTCCATCCTTGATCCTCTTTACATTCTGAAAACACCCTGACGATGTTCAGGCCACTTTTTATTGAGACTACTTTTTAGCCCCAAGGCCAACACCATCCGAGTGTCTTTCGGGTCAATGATTCCATCATCCCAAATTCGAGACGATGAAAAATAGGCTGAGCTCTCGCTATTATATTTTTCAAGAATTGGAGCTTTAAATTTAGCTTGCTCCTCCAGGCTCATTGTTTCTTTTTTCTTTTCTAGTTGATCCATTTTGACTGTAAGTAAAACATTGGCAGCTTGCTCTCCACCCATGACTGAGATGCGCGCATTTGGCCACATCCATAACTGTCGTGGCTGATAAGCTCTACCACACATACCGTAGTTACCAGCTCCATAGGATCCTCCGATAACTACTGTAAATTTTGGAACATTGGCATTGCTGACCGCCATAACCATTTTTGCTCCATGTTTTGCAATACCCTCATTTTCATATTTTTTTCCGACCATAAATCCTGAAATGTTTTGCAAAAACAAAAGTGGTATTTTTCGCTTTACGCACAACTCGATAAAATGCGTGGCTTTTAAAGCGCTTTCACTAAACAATACGCCATTATTTGCAATAATCCCGACAGGCATTCCATAAATATGAGAAAAGCCAGTAACCAAAGTATTACCATAGTTTTTCTTAAACTCATGAAATCGACTTCCATCAACAATTCGAGAGATGATTTCGCGAACATCAAACTGGATACGGGTATCCTCTGGAATAATTCCATATAAGTCATCTGCACTATAAAGCGGTTCTTCTACACTTTGAGTTTCTATTTTTTCTTGCTGAGCTCTATTGAGGTGAGCCACTACATCTCGAGTAATTTCCAATGCGTGCTCATCGTCTTCAGCTAAATGATCAGTCACTCCTGAAATTTCAGAGTGAACTCGCCCTCCACCCAAATCTTCGGCAGTTACAACCTCACCTGTGGCTGCTTTAACTAAAGGGGGTCCACCTAAAAATATCGTACCCGTTCCTTTTACTATGATATTCTCATCACTCATTGCCGGGACATAAGCACCACCAGCAGTACAACTTCCCATGACAACAGAAATCTGTGGGATCCCCTGAGCAGACATCTGTGCCTGATTATAAAATATTCTTCCAAAGTGATCTCGGTCAGGGAACACTTCTGATTGCAGTGGCAAAAATGCTCCACCAGAATCTACAAGGTAGATACAAGGCAAACCATTCTCCATGGCAATTTCTTGTGCTCTTAAATGCTTTTTCACAGTAACAGGAAAGTATGTTCCGCCTTTTACAGTGGCATCGTTAGCGACGATCACACACTCTTGGTTGGAAACTTTTCCGATACCAGTAATCACTCCAGCTCCAGGAGCTTGATTGTCGTATTGATCCCATGCCGCCAATGTTGAGAACTCTAAAAAAGCAGTTCCCGGATCAACCAACTTTTTAATTCGCTCACGAGCTGTTAATTTATTTCTCGACTTATGCCTTTCGATCGCAGAGGGTCCGCCCCCTTGCTTCACTTTTGAGACTCGCTCTTTAAACTCACCCACTAATCTGGACATAAACTCTGTGTTTGCTTTATAGGCTTCACTTGATTTATTGATACTCGTTTCGAGTTGCTCCATGCACAAAACCTTTTACTTCTCGTTCAATTGGACTCAGTTTCAGACTGAGCACCTAAAAATAGAGGACCTAGTTGCAACTTCCATAGAGTTTCAACTTCGGCCAACATCTGATCTTCATCTCCAAAAATCGGTACATTCAAACTAATCTCGATGGAGCGCTTTTTTCTTAACTCCATCAAAATTTTCTCTCGCTCCAAAACATCCAGGCGAATTCTTGCTTCGACGGATTGAGCCTGATCACTAAACATCTTGCAGCTAACTTCCATGAGTCTTAAATCGCAGCTTCCGAAGTCCAATGTCTTCATCCACAGCTGACGCGTTGCAAACTCCCCAAGGGCTACCAAAGAGCTTACATGAAGCGATGCATCGAGAGATTGGTTAGTTATGAGGTTCGGCATTTTTATCACAAGGCTTTCCGCATCGGAAAACTTCACCTGAAACCCACGGCCCAATGTTGCTGGATCGAAGGCCACTGCTGAAGCTGATAAATACAAACGATGGGCAAAACCATTTCGAGTTTCCAACCAATCGGACCCTTTTTGAATCCAATGAGCCCGCTCTTTTAGAGCGCGCAAGCCCTTGTATTTTACTTCGTCAAAGATTGACCGTATTCGCCCCAAAAATCCCCCAAAATTCCAGCGATATAGTTTGGAATTTATGTAGTACATATCCACAGTTATGTGAAGTCTGAAAAGGCTTAAATCAAGGAAAATGCCTTGCTTTGAGGAGCTTCAATTTCTATATTTTTTGCAGAGGCAAAATCTATGGTTCATGAAACAATTTATGAGAGCGAAACTACTGGAAACAAGATTATTCTCCCTTTAAGTGAAGACTGGGGAACCATAGGAATTTGCGTTTCAGGCGGCATCGACAGTGCGATTTTGACCTATATCACGGGGCTCAATATAGCAAAACTCGGTTTAAACCTCCGAATCAAGCCCATTAGTCTTAACGTAGCAAACAAGCCCAAGTATTTACCCACCGCTCGCAAGGTCATTGCAAAACTCAAATCTCTTTTGGAAAAAGAGGGATTTAATAATTGGGATACTCCCTACGAGGGACATGTGGGCATCAAAGAGTGCCAAGAGCCCCTTAAGCTTTACGCCTTTCGCAATCAGATCAACGCTCTAAAATGGTCTGGTCAAATAGAGTTTCTTTTCAATGGCGATACCAAAAATCCATCTAGCGAGATTAGAAGCTCTTTTCACGAAGAAAAAGAGGGTGCAAGAACAGAACATAGAGACGAAATGAATACGGTCTACTTTTACCACAAAACAATTCGGCCTTTTGCCTTCGTCGACAAAAGGGGAACAGTAGAGATGTATAGAAAATTCAATCTTGTCGATGAGCTCTTACCTCTAACACTTTCATGCGATGCTGATCGAGACTTGATAGATTCCGGCCACCCTTTACCTTGCGGCCAGTGCTGGTGGTGTGATGAAAGATCATGGGCCCTAAAAGAAAATGGCCTCGATCCTTCTCTTTAGGCCAATTAAACTGAATAACGCACAGAGAAATATGGCTAGAAATTGCCGTTGAAATAGCGGCTTCGTAGCCTCTAGCAGACCACTAGAGTGTTCCTCATTTGACCTGGTTACCTTGGCAAGTTATGACAAACTTAAGTACTACTTAAAGAAAAGATTCGAGTTAGTTTATGCGTTTTTTGAGCCTCTTTATTTTAATCGCAGCAATGTGGTGGACTTTTACACTAAATCGCTCCGAGCGAGATCTTTCAGTTGCTAATCGAGGTGCGATCTTAAGAGAGTTACAAGAAGCAATGATTGGCTTCTTACAAGAAAACGTAGAAGGAATTCAAAACATTCGTTTTCTCCAGGCCTACACAAAAACCTTAAAGCCAGGTGAGAGAATTATTGCTTATTTCAAGTATTCTTACGAGGCTCCAACTCCGGAAGGCCAATTGACTAAAGAAACTCGCGATGGTGAGTTTGACTTGAACTCGAAAGATGGTGGCAACACCTGGGAACCAAGAGCACTAAACTTTAGAGATCTAAGTCTAGAGTTTTTAGAAGAACTGACCATATCTCCCGGCACAGAAACTCCACCCGCCAATAAAGATTCTGATTCTTCAAAAACAGAAACTAATTAGATGATCCCTAATAAGAAATTACAACTAGACGATGAAGGCTTTCCAGTCAGTGAAGGCGTTCGACTGGAAGACCAAGGCTTTTTAAATGAGCTCTTTAGCAACTTGATGTTTAAGGACAATTTCACTTTCGAATCTAAAGTCGATGGTGAGCGCATTTTTGTAGAGTCATTTCAATCAACATTGGTCGCGCAACAAGTTCATAGAGAAAACAACACTGTTTCGATCCAGCTCCCTGGTCAAATTTATCATGAGTTTGATCCAAAAACTTTAAGATTAGATCTTTACGACAGGTACCACGGAATCACTGACACAGGCTTACCATTTGTACTTTCTCGAAAAGCTCAGTTTGAGTTATTTAATATCGTCGACGATTACGATGATGACTCCATACAGATCGGCGAAACCAAGATCTCGACTCCAGATTTATTTTCGACAAGCGTTGATGTAAATACCTCTGATTTTTGGACACAAAAGTATATAGAAATGGATCAAGCTCCTCCGTGGGAACTTAATACTGTTCACCCTATGCTAGAAAAACTAGTTCCAAGTTTAAAACTCATTAGATCAAAAGTGATTAATCTTGGGAGCGGCTCCTGCAATGATGCGGCTTTCTTTGCCGAAAACGGCCACCTAGTGACTGCAGTCGATTTTAGTGATGAGGCCATTGCTAACGCTCAGAAAAAGTATGGCCAACTTGAAAACCTTAATGTCGTTAAAGAGGATATCTTTAAACTACCTTCTGATTTCGATCAAAGCTATGACTTAGTGGTAGAGCACACTTGTTTTGCTGCTATTGAACCAAACCGAAGACAGGACCTAGTTTCTATTTGGAGAAAGCTTCTTCGTGAAAACGGTCACTTTCTTGGCATCTTTTTTATAATGCCCAAGTATGTTGGTCCTCCATTTGGAACATCGGAGTGGGAAATCAAAAACCTATTAGAAAAGAGTAATTTTCAAGTACTACTATGGAATAGAGATATCGAATCCCCTGAAGGTCGTGCTGGGAAAGAACTCATCGTCTACGCACAAAAAAAGAATAGCTAGCTTACTTTTCAAAAATTAAAAGGTACTTGGAATAGTCGCCAAAAAAATACTCGTCCTGGTAAATAGGCCTCGATTTAGGACTACGACCATTGAACTCATCTAAGTTTGAAAGAGGTAAAGTGCTGTCAGGGTTGTTAGAAGACACTAGAACCAGAAGTTTACCAGCGTGAACTGAATCGTACCACTTGTGGTAATCGTCCATATTATCGCATTGGAGATTCACTATAGTTTGGGCTTCCTCATACATATCTTCTGTTTTGGAAAAGTTTAATTCACCACCACTTACTCTTGCGGTCCACTCAGTCATACCATAACTTTTCTCAGAGGGATTAAAAGTTCCAGCTTTGTAAAACCATCCTGAAACAACCAAACTGTGTAGAAGCAACTCAGAAAACTCTTCTAAATATTGATCTTCGTCGAAATTCCGAAGTCGAGAAAAGTTAAAGTAACATGCATCTAAAAGCGAATAAGCGAATAACCCAGACCCTTCCTTCAAGAGGAATGTCATCCCCAAGTCTTGAGGCAAGTTCTCCTTCATTTTTGCTGCCAACCACTGATAGAACTTAAAGTTCTCTATCGAAAAGCGATCCAAGATTTCGGCTTGCTCTTTAGTTCTATAGAGTTTGTAGAGGTTCCTAAAAAAATCTTCTCCACTACAAAGAGAAAGCACACTGATAAAAGATTCTAAAAGAGAATCAGCATCATCTTCGTCAAATGATCTCAAATGCTTTTTATAAAAATTATATTTTGCAGACATCTCAGAAGTCCAAAACCCACTTCTACGAAGGGAATCCTCTTGAGTGTCGAGGAACCCACTCCAGGAGGCCTTAGAAATTCCTTGGCCAGAAAAAGACTTCACTCGACTAAATGACTCATTATCACAGTACTGCCAAAGTAAATTTCTGAAATCCTCATTGAACGCCATGAAATTATGGTATCAGAAATTGACCTCTAATCAATTAGAGATAGAGTATATACATGGATTTTAACTCTATTAAACTCGATCAAATTGACTTTTCTGATCTTGGCCAAATTCAGAAAAGGCTTATAGACAACTTTGGACTAGATGTTCAAAACTCTCTGTACTATATGCTTCTACTTCATCAATTGGGTAGCACAAAGAAACCTCTACCGATCGTTGAAAACATCAAAGAAAAGGGCTACCTCCCCTTAGCAATACCAGGCTCTCAAGATAAACTAAAAATCAACATTACTCCTTATTCTGATATTTTATCTTCAAATTTTTCGACCTCGAACAGTAAACTTAAAATTAGACCTCTCTTGGCAGGTTTAGGAACTTCGGTTAAGAGAGGTAGCCACATTGAAACTCACGGCGGTAGAGATCAAGACTCATTAGGTACTAAAAGCACCGATTTGTTTATTCAAACAGATGGTGCAACATACTCTATTTTTGACCTTCTTTTGTTGCAATTGAGTCATCTTTCAAAAACAGAGAATCGATTGATAGAATTTGAACCCCTAGTAAGCCCTCAAACAAAAGATTTAATCAAAGGACTAGTTAATAATTCTGAGGAGTTCCATAGTGATTTCAATTTTCAAGAAATGAAACTACAGGAATTCGTACCGGTTTATATAGAGACCGAAAATCAAATCACCAATAGATTTACTGCCCCGGCAGGACATGGTTTTTTTGGGTTTAAAGCTCTTTTAGATATTATCGAATCAGGAAGCTCTTCAGATATATACGTTATTTGTAACGGTGAAGATATTAATGCAGTTCCTCCGTCGATTACTTACGACTGGTTCGAATCGATTGAAGAACCCATCTGTATGATTACGACTAGGAAAACTAAAGTTGATAAAAAAGGTGGTCAAATTTGTGTTGTCTCTGAAGACGACGAAACCTATGTGACTATTTTAGAAAAGGCACAGGCAGAGTCAAACGGACAACTAGACCTCTTCTACGAACTGGGGCTTAGAGAACAAGATGATCAAAGTCTTTTTAACACCAACACTGTGCTTATACACAGTGGGAGGCTTTTGAAAATATTAAAAGAACATGGACAGTCAAAAGTTAGCGAAGAGTTACTAAGTAGCCTAAAACCAGATCTCATTAAAAATAAAAAAATTAAAGGTTCTAATCAAGAAGTCGTTCAGCTCGAAGGAGCGATGGGCTCCGTAATGTTAAATTTAGATCGATGGTTCAGGAAAGAGTTTGACCAACCCATGGTTGCCTTCTTGAATGTAGATCCAAAAAACAGATCTCACTTTTTTAGCCCCATTAAAACCGCTTTTGATTTTATACACAAATTTAACTCTAACCGGTTTTTACTAGAGAACTTCAGACTGAAAGATAAGTCTCCTGGGCTCCAGGTGTCTATTAATCTACAAGACCCCTCAGGAACCATCGACTATGATGATGTTGAAACCTGTTTGAGATACTTTTCGGGATGCAGATTAAAAGATCTTGAATCTCTGCAAGTGACTGGACCCGTTGATTTTTCTGATACAACTCTCAGTGGAAAGGTGATTATAAACAATCCTTCAAGTGAAACTTTCTACCTCTACGGTTTCGGTCGAACCCATGTACCAACCTATCCTAAAAATATAAAAATCGATTTAAGTGGAGATTCAAACTATATCGTCGAAGACATTTAAAAAAACAGGGAGCATTCGTTTAGCGAATACTCCCTGATAATGCCTGCAAACCTTCATTAAGCCGGATTCTGTGGCAAGCAATTTGGCAATCACTTGCTGAAAATCATTCATCTAGACGCTCAATTACTCAAGCGTTCATGCGATCTTACCCGAAAGCCGATGCGGACCACACCACTATGCTTTCCTATTTGATCTTGCACCACGTAGAGTTTAGCTGTTTTCACTCCAGCAGCTCCCTAAAAGTCTCCCGTTCCCAACTCTTAGATCAATGCTCTGGACATTCTCTCTGTTCCACTGGTCCTCACTTAATAAATTAAGTGGAAGGGCGTTACCCTTTACGTCGTCCTATGGAGTCCGGACTTTCCTCCCTCGATAAATCGAGAGCGATTTCCTTTCCAGTCTGCAAGGCTCTTATACATTATTTCAGGAGTTGATTTCAAGGAGACAAAAACTTTATTAAAAATAATAGCAATTTCGGGGGCTTATATCGACATTAAAACAGCTCTGCACAGGTCAATTTTGAATAGACTTGCTTTTCAATGGATCGAGCAGCACTCACGGCAGATAAAAAAGATCCGGACATATACCCTGCGTGATCTATACCTTGAAAGTCTCCCGCAAAATAGATCCTATTATCAATCGGCTCAAGATCCTTAGTTCCCACTATTGTTCTATTTTTTCCATCGGCATCGGCATAGGCATCTAAAGCCTCTTCAAAAACAAACCTGGAGCCTGCGGACTGATAAGACTCTAAGGAGCCTGGCCAAATTACATTCAACTTTTCAGAAATGAAATCGGATATATATCTTTCATGTTCCTGCTCATTCATATTTGCCAATCGAACCGCTTCCGAACCACCTACATAAACCCTTAGTAAACCGTATTCCTTACTGGTATTAGCGCCGATTTCCCAAGTAGACACACCATTTAAGTGACTGGTCCATGCATGTATATGTGTTTTCTCCCATGGACGCCCTTTAAACAAAACATAGAACTGAGAGATTTGAGCGTATTTACTTTCGTAAATGGCTTTACTTAGTTCGCTAGACATTGATGGAATTTCCAAACTCATCTTTCTTAAATTAGTAAGCTTTGGAGTGAGAACCACGTGATCAAAGGACTCAAGCCTTTGTTTTCCACTATTCAAATCTCTAAAACTAAGTTGAACCTGACTATCCCCTTTGAGATACTTAATAGAATCTACATGAGTACTGAGAACTCTATCATTAGGACTTACTCTATCGATCATTTTATCAGTAATATCTGTCGTAGCTCCAGATTTAACGACTAGTTTGTCATCAAATTTGTGATACACAAAACTAATCCACTCATCTTCACGATCGATCTGCAAATTAGACAAAAGGTATTCAGCATTTGCTTCATCAATGTCTACACCGAAAAGAGGAGCGACTCTAACACTAACAAAGCTTCGCAGCTCTTTAGATGCATTTATTTTATCTAGAAATTCAGTAATAGTGAACTTGCGAATATATCGCTTAAAAAGGTCATTTTGTTCGTATCTTTTAACAAAGACTTCTAATCGATCTAGGCTCTGATCGCTAAAAAGAATAGGCATAATATCGGCATCACTAATAAACTCGATGGCGCCTGAACTTCTCTCTATTTCAAAAATTGTGTCCGTACCTGGTCCATCATAGCGCAATTCGAGAAGTGGAACTTTTAAATCATTTTGTACAAAGTCGACAAATTCTTCTTGTTGTGTCGCTAGAAATTCAGCATGGATATTATAAGTTAGGCCAAGGCCAAATCCGTTTTTTTCACTCATGATTCTACCGCTAAGGGAATCGCTACTATCTATGATAATCACTTCAACATTGGGTAGGTTGGCCAGCTTAATATAGGTGGCAAGCCCGGCGATTCCACCTCCCACAATAGCAATTCGGGTCTTCTGCTGAGACCTACTAGCTTCACCAAAAGCAGGATCCAATAAAAGTAAGACCATGGCTAAAATGACTGGTACTATAGAAAGACTTCTATAAAATGTAAGAAGCAAGGCACTCGTAAATTGCATGGGGTGTAATTAACATGTTGGCTATGGATGCAAAAATTATTAAATTAAAATTGTAGATTTTAGTAGTTTTGGCGCAAAATGACTATTTAGCCTTACACTATTACAAGTTAAGGATGAAAACAGGTGACAAATTCTTTAGACGAAAGCTTGAACCACATTCTAACAGGGCTGGAGGATTACTACGACTCTGACTTTCTTAGGAATTTGCGACTGAGCCTACTCAAACGAATCGATGACGAACGGGGGTCATTCGAAGATCTCCTTCAAGCTTTAGAATTTCAATTTGAAGGCTCTACTCAATCCATGATTCACTTCTTAAAAGCCTTCAACGAAGTCCCGTTTGCAGAACGCACAATCTTTTTCAAGCATTTGAATCGTTTGTCAGTCCAGTTCGCCAATGACAATTTAGAGTCCATTTTTAAAGGCTTTAACTCTCAATTCTTCCAAAATCTAAAATTGAGCTACGACCATTCAGATGAAAAACTTCAAACGAGCTTTTTGTTAAAAGCTTTTGCAGAAGCCTCTGAAGGCACAATCCAAGGGTTTTTCAAGAATCTTGAATGGAGCTATAATACCGATGATTCAAAAGAGAGATTTGAAGGAGTCTTTAAAGCACTCTCCAATGCTTTTGAAAGTTCTTTTATGCTCGATCTTCATAAGTCAGTTTTAAAGTTTCCTGAGGCAAACTACAAAGATGCCTTCAGTCGGGGTCAAATGATGAGTAAAAAGTGGGCCCTTGTAAAAATGCAAGAATACCTTCCAAAGAGCTTGGGACAAATATACATTCTGGGCGGCTGGTACGGGCTTCTAGGAGCTTTCATCAACGATTCAAAGCAATTTGATTTCGAGTCGATTCGGAGCTTTGATATTGATCCTGACTGCTTGAAAATAGCTAACTCCATGAACAACTCTATGTTTCAAGATGAATGGAAATTCAAAGCTGAAACATGGGATGCCATGGAATTAGAATACGATTATGCAGAATGGATTTCAAAAAGGTCCGATGGATCAGATGTTAAATTGGGTGGTCACCCGGATACAATTATCAATACTTCTTGTGAGCACTTCCCGGACTTTGAGAAGTGGGTTCAAAAAATTCCCTCTGGTAAAAAAGTTGTTCTACAATCAAATGATTACTTTGGAGTAGATGGTCACGTCTCTTGCTGTAATGATTTGGGACATTTTTTAGAAAAGGCCAATCTCAAAGACGTTCTCTTCTCGGGAACCCTACCATTTGAGTCCTACAATCGCTTCATGATTATCGGAATTTCTTAGTAATTGCTAGTACTTAACTAAATGCTAAGATTTAGACAAAAGTCTTAAAAAAACCCCTAGTCTCGCCGATATCTTAATAAAGCTGAACGTTTATGGAGATACAAATGCAATCAATTGGTTACGCTAGGAAGTTTTTCGTGTTGGCCCTCTTGTTAATCGCTACCTCAGTAGCATTTATTCAGGCTTCCAGCGCATTTCTGGGGTTCTAGATAACTAGAAACCACCATTCCTGACACATTCCACTTTACTCTGTTAAAGAATACCCCAATTTATTGGTAAAATTCACACGGTATAATTCCTCATTAGACCCAAAACTCTTTAGTGCTATAAGAACTCCTTAGTTGGGAGGTCTTAATGAAATTACTCAAATCACTTGTGATTATTTTGTCTTTAACTCTTGGATTCCAATCAATGGCCCAAGAAAATCCTATATCTAACCCTAATCTAGACATTTCTGTTTTAGAAGCTGAGGCAATGTTGTGCGTGGAAAAGTTTGATCTTGATTACTTAGTTCTATTTGCTGCTGATCCATCTAGCGAAGACGTTGAATGGACAAGAGTAGAAAACTATCTGCAAAACCCAGTACTCGAAGCAAAAGTTCAAGATTACACAGCTGAAGAAAAAATGCTCTGCGAAGCTATGGCAAAAGGGATCGTTATTGGTGGAGTATCAAACGAGCTAGTAGATATTATGAAAGAAGTATTAGGAGCAATGTTCGGCGAACAATAAGCTCTAATGCTGATATCTTTTTA
This sequence comes from uncultured Pseudobdellovibrionaceae bacterium, assembly GCA_964523195.1. Lineage (GTDB taxonomy): Bacteria > Bdellovibrionota > Bdellovibrionia > Bdellovibrionales > JAGQZY01 > JAUHWN01. The sequence goes on along the minus strand of CAZFYV010000030.1, from coordinate 3,111 downwards.
TTGAATTTAAAAGCACCGGTGGACACTGGTGCTTTTTAGTTTGAAATGACTCCAGCCAATGAATCGTCACAATCTGTTTCTGCTCGCCCTGAAGCCATACAAAGCCCAAAAGCAATATTTAACCTACCTAGAGCCTCATCACAATCATCTTCTAAACGACCAGCAGCCATGCATAATCCATATCCGGTATTAGTAATTCCTAGAGCATCATCGCAGTCATCTTCCGCGCGACCGGCAGCCATGCATAATCCATATCCGGTATTGATTAATCCAATAGAGTCGTCACAGTCATCTTCGGCACGACCGGCAGCCATACATAATCCATAACCTAAATTAACTGCGCCTAGAGCATCATCACAATCCGACTCTAATCGACCGGCAGCCATGCATAGTCCATAACCTGTATTGAGTTGCCCAAGTGCATCGTCGCAATCTGATTCTGACCGACCAGCAGCCATACATAATCCATAACCTAAATTGGTAGAACCCAAAGCATCGTCACAATCTGTTTCTGCTCGACCAGCGGCCATACAAAGACTATATCCAATGTTCGCCGTGCTTGAGAAATTCTTAAGGTTCGTAAGTAGAGTGTAATCGGCAACTCTCTTACTTTTAATCTTTGCGATTGTGGCAGACCCATCAAAGCTCAATAAATTCTGCTTAACAGCTCCCAGAGCTGGAATTGATAAAGAAATCAGAATTAAGGAAATAAGTAAGTGCTTCATAGGGATCTCCTTTTGATGAAGAAAACTTCTAGCTAAGGATAGTGCAACTCGTATACCGCGACAATCCTTAATGTTTTGCAGATTAAGCACATTTTCCTGTCTAGAAACTGGTGATTCTGACGAATATTGCGCTTTGTCTTTAGTTCAAATTAACTCTTGAACCTCCTCCAGGGGGAGGCCCTAGCTTGTTAATGAAAGCAACAGATGCTAAGGAGTCACATATGAAAATTGGAGAATTATCTAAGAAAACAGGGATATCGATCAAAAGCCTTCATCACTACGATGATATCGATCTTTTAAAGCCCTCAATGAGATCGGAAGCAGGACACAGGCTTTACAGTGGGAACGACTTATTACGATTACAAAAGATTTTAGCACTTAAAGAGCTTGGTATCTCTCTCAATGAAATTAAAAATATCCTAGGATTATCGACGCCATCAATTGAAAGTGTCTTTGATCAAAATATTGAAATTCTTGAAAATGAAAGAGAAAGCTTGGATCGAAAACTCAGGCTTTTAAAAGGCGTGCGACAGTACTTAGATATCAAGGATGGGGCACCAGTCGAGGAAATCGTATCTATGATTGGTGAATTTTCATTGCATGAAAAATACTTTTCTAAAGAGCAATTAAAAGATCTAGAGGGACGCGAACAAGAACTTGGATTTGATAGAATTAAAGACGCTATTAATGAATGGCCGAAACTTATCGAAGACGTTACCCGTGAAATGAACAAAGGTACCGACCCTAAAGATCAAAAAATCCAGGTAATGGCCAAACGTTGGATGGAACTAAAAAATATGTTCTACAATGGAGATCCAAAACTCGAAGAGTCGGCAAGAAAGATGTATTCAGAAAACCCTGAGGTCATGAAGAAGTACAATCTTGATCAGGGAGTTTTTGAGTATATGGGTAAAGCCATGGAGCACTTAAAATCCTAGAACCTATTAACTCTTTGTTGGCTGAACTTCTCTAGAGTGCTTAATATTTCAGCACTCACAAGCCTTAAATCAATCTAAGTTATTGATATTACTAAATTTGATTGCAAGTCTTCGGACTTGCAATCCTCTTCCATTCTGATAAAAAGTAAGTTCTTGCGTGGGGGCTTAGCTTAGCTGGTTAAAGCATCCGGCTCATAACCGGAGGATCCCAGGTTCGAGTCCTGGAGCCCCTACCATTTCATTTGCCCTCATTGTTTAATTGGCCTCAACTATATTATTCGCCATACTATTTTATTTGCCCCAACTTTTTAATTTGTAAGACACTCATTATGAAAAAGCCTGCAAAGATATCTAGAGATAAAATTTTAGCAGAACTAGTAGCGGTTCTCGAAAGCAATGCAAAGACTCTTGAAAAAAGTGTCGGCTCGAATGTCCTAAAGAAACAAGCTAAAACCTTGCGTGAGACAATCGAACACCTCAAGAGTCACTATTTCGGTCTTAGTTTTTCTAAAAATGATCTCATATCATTGGGAGCTATAATCGAAATTTCTGACGGTCGAGAATATCTGGTTACCAATAGTAAAATTGATGTTTCAGCTTCAATAAGCCTAAGTCTTCCAATTGCTATGATGGATATAGATTACTTAAAGTCAAACAAATGCGCTAAGGTTGGAGATTCCTATTCATATAGTGTTGGAAGACCTGGTGAACAGCAACAAGTCAATGTCAGTATTGTGAATATAAGATAAGGACGATTATTTGATCTTAAGCTATTCAATTGAAAATTTCATTATGTTCTCAAAAGAAGCTTACCTTGCGCAGCTTGTAGCTTCTATGGAGTTCCTACCGATAATTAAAAAACTAGGTGTTTTTGTAATAACCGTCTACCTCGCATTTATAGTTGGTAAAATTCCCAAAATCTCAGATAAATTCGATGGACCATTTGTTTTTACACTGGGATGGATCCTCAGCGCTATATTTTATTTGAATTATTTCTCACAAATCGCTTGGTATTCAAAGTGGCTCTTAGTTTTGTGTGGCATGCAAATTCTTTTAATTCTTTCAACAGCTAGATATTCGTACACCACTATATTAAGCAAATCTATGCTTGGCTCAATTTTGATTCTGCTAACAGGAGTTTTCCCTTTTGAAAGATTACTCATGGGTGGTGATTGGTGGACGTTTAACGACAAGAACTTTCAAGTCTTCTTTTACGATTTGAGCCCTACAAAAATATCCCTTCTAACAATAATAATCTTTAGCATCGCAAAAATTAAGCTCTGGTATAAACTCATGCTCTGCTTTATCCCAATAGTATTGCTAGCACATACATTCATTGTTGCTCAATTTGCAAACTAGTATTTCGATTCCATCCTGAAACCTAAAAATAATACTTCGTTCTCGTGGCATATATTCTGCTTTATACGCCCTTGAGCTATATAAGTATG
>CAZFYV010000029.1:0-19870 GCA_964523195.1 uncultured Pseudobdellovibrionaceae bacterium | reverse complement strand
GTGATCGGTGGCCCCCACGGCGATTGCGGTTTAACTGGCCCTAAGATTATTGTTGATACCTATGGTGGTCACGGTGCGCACGGTGGAGGAGCTTTCTCTGGAAAAGATCCTTCGAAGGTTGATAGATCGGCAGCCTATGCAACTCGTCACATAGCGAAGAATATCGTTGCTGCTGGCTTGGCTGAAAAGTGCTTGGTTCAGGTTGCCTATGCTATTGGTGTTGCTGAGCCTGTGAGCGTTATGGTTAATGACTTTGGAACGTCAAAGCATGATCCTGAAAAACTAACCCAGGCGGTTCGTGAGCTTTGGCAGTTAAAGCCAGCTGATATAGTTAAGCGTTTCGACCTTCTCAAGCCTCGATACCGTGCAACAGCTGCTTACGGTCATTTTGGCCGAACTGAAGACACCTTCACTTGGGAGAAAACTGATATGGTTGATGCTCTCAAAGGCTTCTTCTAAGCATTATTAATTATTTATGATTTTCAAAAGCCTGCTTAAAAAGCAGGCTTTTTTTATTTTTGCTTTAGGGGGTCGAACCTATTGCAATGTATGGCAAGTTGAACTAAATCATATCTATGGCCAAAAAAGTCGCAACCACCATTTACATGACAGAAGAGCAACAACGACTCCTTAAGGAGTTAAATCGTAGGACAAAGGTTCCTATTGCTGAGTTCATTCGGGAAGGAATCGATCTGGCCCTTGAAAAGCATAGTCATCAACTTCCAGGACAAATGGAATTAAAGCCATTGCCAGAAGGATCGCCCTCAAGCGAAAACGTTATAGATTTGTAGTTGTAGTAATGGATCCTAAAAATATTCGAAATTTCTCAATTATTGCCCATATTGATCACGGTAAATCCACTTTAGCGGATGGGATGCTCACCTTTACTGGTGCCTTGAGTGATCGTGAAATGAAAAGTCAGTATCTCGATTCTATGGATATCGAAAGAGAGCGTGGAATCACCATCAAGGCTCAGACAGTTCGGTTGGATTACAAAGCTGATGATGGAGAGATGTATCAGTTGAATTTGATTGATACTCCGGGACACGTCGATTTTAGTTATGAAGTTTCTCGGTCACTTCAAGCTTGTGAAGGTGCATTGTTAGTTGTTGATGCTGCACAAGGAGTTGAAGCTCAAACTTTAGCCAACGTATATTTGGCACTCGATAATAATTTAGAAATTATTCCAGTCCTTAATAAGATCGATTTGCCAGCAGCGGACCCTGAAGGTGTCACTCAGCAAATCGAAGACGGAATAGGTTTGGACTGTTCCGAAATTATTCATGCAAGTGCTAAAGAGAAGCTTGGTATTAAGGATATTCTTGAATCAGTTATTAAGAAGGTTCCGCCGCCTACTGGAGATATCAATAAGCCTCTGCAGGCATTGGTTTTCGACTCTTGGTTTGATTCCTATCAAGGTGTTGTTACTCTCCTTCGAGTAGCAGAAGGCAAGGTCAATAAAGGCGATCGGATTCGTTTTATGGCAACGGATCGCGATTACGAAGTCCTCAAACTTGGAACATTTCAGCCGCACCCCGTAGAGTTAAAATCATTGGAAGCTGGTGAAGTTGGATTTTTGATTTGCGGAATCAAAGACATTAGAGATGTCAAAGTAGGTGATACAGTCACTATGAATAAAAAAGGAGCTGAAACTCCTTTGCCTGGATTTAAAAAAATTAAGCCAATGGTGTTTGCAGGTATTTACCCTGTTGAATCTCCTGATTATGAAGAATTGAAAAATGCTCTCGATAAACTCATGTTGAACGACTCTAGTCTAACTTATGAGATTGAAAAGTCGGCAGCTCTTGGATTTGGATGTCGAGTTGGTTTCTTGGGCCTACTTCATATGGAAATTGTCCAAGAACGACTTGAGAGAGAGTTCAACCTAAACCTAATTACAACTGCACCTACAGTTGTTTATAAAGTTGTAATGAATAATGGGGATGAGTTTGAGTTGGAGAACCCGAGCGACCTCCCAGATCCGACTTTGATTCAAACTCTTAAAGAGCCCTACGTAAAGGTAACAATTCATACTCCCTCAGATTATATAGGCGCTATATTGAAGCTTTGTGAAGACAAGCGCGGAACTCAATTATCTATGGATTATATTTCTGAGAATAAGGTCATCATAGAATACAAATTGCCCATGAACGAAATGGTCATGGATTTTTATGACCGATTAAAAAGCATCTCTCGTGGTTATGCTTCCCTGGAGTACGATTTTATGGACTACGAAGAGTCAGACCTTTGTAAGCTCGATATTCTTCTAAATGGAGATCCTGTCGATGCCCTGTCTTTGATTGTTCATAAGTCTAGGTCTGCACCGCGCGGTCGTGCTTTGACCAAAAAAATGAAAGAATTGATTCCAAGGCAACAATTTCAAATTGCAATTCAAGCCGCTATTGGAGCTAAGATTATTGCTAGAGAAACACTGAGTGCACTTAGAAAAGATGTGACTGCTAAGTGTTATGGTGGAGATATTACGCGAAAACGTAAACTTCTTGAAAAGCAAAAAGAAGGTAAAAAGCGTATGAAACAAGTTGGAAATGTTGAAGTTCCGCAGGAAGCTTTTCTTGCTATATTGAAAGTGGAGGATTGAGCATGGGTAAAAAATTCTGGACCGAAGGTTGGGGATCCACAATTATTGCAATCCTAATTGCTTTAACCATTCGATGGGCTTTGATGGAGGCTTACGTTATTCCTTCTGGCTCTATGTTACCTTCACTCTTGATCCACGATCACATCTTTGTAAATAAAGCGACTTATGGGGTTCGCGTTCCTTTTTCGGAGACTTGGTTAGTTAAGTTTCGAGAGCCTGAAAGGGGAGAGGTCATTGTTTTTAAGTATCCCCATGAAAAAGATAACTTCTTTATAAAAAGAGTTGTTGGTCTTCCTGGAGACAAAATATTTTGGAGCCAGGGCAAGCTATACGTAAATGATGAGCTCGTTGAGACAACTGATGCGCAAACAACGGACCTTTTTGATCGGCTTAGAGATAAAGATCTCGGGGCACCTCGCAGTGAATTTAATCATTACACGGAAATCCTTGGAGAATATAAACACTCCATTCTTCTAAATAAAGTTATCAATGGAGGTCCTACCTACGGTCCAACTTTTGTTCCAGAGGATCAACTTTTTGTGATGGGGGATAATCGAGATAATTCAGCAGACTCGAGAAAATGGGGATATGTACCTCAAGAAAACATCTTAGGTCGTGCCATGTTTGTGTGGTTGTCCTGTGATGAAATGATGCCTGTTGCTTCATTTTTGTGTAATCCGTTAACAATTCGGTGGGGTCGTTTGTTCGACTCAATTCATTGATTCGTCGGCGTTTTCTCGGGCGTGTTAGATTCGTATCCTTGGGGACAGGATAAATGAGAGGTAAATCAAAAAAAGGTACTTGGTTACAGGCGTTGGGTTCTCTCTTTGGAGCCGTACTTTTTATAATGTGCCTGCGATGGGCTTTTTTTGAACCCTATGTGATTCCTTCTGGCTCTATGATTCCCAATCTTTTAGTCCACGACTTTATCCTGGTTAATAAATTCTCATATGGAGTTCGCATTCCCTTCACGAGTGAATGGCTGATGAAATTTGGTGATCCTAAAAGGGGTGATGTTGTTGTTTTTAAATCGAAAAACGACTCAGGACACTTTTTAGTTAAAAGAGTTGTGGGTTTGCCAGGGGATAATGTGGAGTTTAATGAGGCTGGCGAGTTAATGATTAATGGCGATTTAGTTTCTAGAGCAATCAAGGACAGCTCCAAGCTGGCTTATTTCTTTGAAAGTTTGGATGCTGTTGAAAAAGAGGAATATAAAGACGAATACAATTTTTACTTAGAAGTTCGGAACTCAAAAGAATATGTCACTATTCTCGATAAAAACCTAGAGCACGAGCCAGAAGGGCCATTTGTAATCCCTGAAGGGCAGATGATGATGGTGGGAGATAACCGCGATAATTCTGTCGATAGTCGAAGTTGGGGCTTTGTCCCTTTTGAAAATATTCTAGGAAGAGCTGCATATATTTGGATGAGTTGTTCAGAGACCTTGGAAGGTGCTCCAAATATTTGCCATCCCAATTACTTTAGATGGAATCGAATGTTTAAGAGGGTGGAGTAGATAAATGTCTAAGGATTCCACTCCAGAAACGAAAACTGAGGAAACCAAGAGCAATACTCGCCCTACTACTTACTCTTCGAAGTTGGTTTTCCGCGAATATTTCGAAAGTCTCTCGGTAGCGATAGTCCTTGCCCTGGTGATTCGCTTTTTCGTGCTTACGGCCTACAAAATTCCGACCGGATCTATGATTCCAACACTTAAAGTTGGAGATTTTGTGTTTGCATCCAAACTGTCCTACGGGGTTCCTATTCCTTTTTCGAGTGGGAAAAGGTTGGGAGAGAAAATGCCTCAGAGAAGCGATGTTATTGTTTTTCGTTTCCCTGCCGATGAATCAATCCACTATGTAAAGCGCATAGTTGGATTGCCTGGGGATAGAATTGAAATCAGAGACAAAAAGTTGATTGTTAACGAAAAGGTTTTGGATTACAGCCCTTTGAATACAGATGAAATCATCGGTGATCTTCCTGGAAAAACCTACTTTACGGTCCTCGCCGAGCAAGGGAGCAAGGATCGACCTGCTCGAACAATCATGATTGCAAAAGACAATGAGACTGAGTTTTTTGGCCCTGTCATCGTTCCGCCAGAGCATGTCTTTGTGCTAGGCGACAATCGGGACTCTAGTGAAGACTCGCGTTATTGGGGAATGGTGCCTTTGCGAAACATTGAGGGTCGCGTATTTGTGATCTGGATGTCGTTTGATTGGAATAGAAGCTGGGCTGGAGGTCGCTTGCCTGGGGTCCGCTGGGAAAGGCTCTTTGACGGCATAAAATAGCTGATATTTTTTTGACTAAGCCCCCCGAATTATGTAGCTTTTCCCCTAATGCCAGGGCCATATTCCTTACTTTCCACAGAATCATTGGAGCTCAGCAAGGTCCAATCTATCTTTGCTAAAGCACAGCGCTTTAAGAACGAATTTAATTCTGAAAAGCGGTTTCTAACCGTTGATGAGTTCGCGCAAATACAAGATCAAAAAAGGCCTCTTTCAGTGGCCTTTGTTTTTTTCGAGCCGAGCACACGAACAAGAATGAGTTTTCAGATGGCAGCCTATCGCCTCGGATTACAGGTCACTGCAATGGACTCCATAACAACCTCAAGTATTAAAAAGGGCGAGTCTCTAACAGATACGGTGATGAACATTAATGCGATGGGGCCGGATTTATTTGTAGTTCGTTGTGGTGAAAATTTTGATCTGGCAGAGTTTTCAGAAAAGATAGATGTGCCAGTTGTAAATGCTGGCAGTGGTGCCTCAGCTCATCCAACACAGGCTTTACTCGACTGTTATACGCTGTGGGAAACTGAAAATGATTTGAGCAAGTTTAGAGTACTTATAGTCGGAGATGCTAGATTTAGCCGAGTTGCTAGTTCTAACTTTAGGCTCTTAAAGAGATTTGGTGCTGAAGTCGCAGTATGTGCGCCCAAAGCATTAAGACCTAGAGAGGAAGTGTTTCCTTATGTGAAAACTTTTGACTCTTTAGAAGAAGGTTTAAAGTGGTCAAATGTTTGTATGGTTTTAAGAATGCAGTTAGAGCGCCACGATGCAGCCACACTCAAATTGCCAAGTCTCGCAGACTTTCATGAAGTGTATGGCGTAACACCTGAAAGACTTAAAGGTTTTTCTAAAGACGGAATTATTATGCATCCAGGTCCAATTAATCATGGCGTTGAGTTAACCACGGAAACACTCAACGACCCTCGATGTGTGGTCCTTAAGCAAGTTGAAAATGGTGTCTATACTCGTGCGGCTCTTTTAGAAGATATTTTGAATCTAACGGGGCAGGGAGAATCGAATGGATAAAGGGTATATTGTTGTTGAAAATGGTCCATGCTTTCCAGGTCTGTTTAGAGCCGGAGAAAACCAAGCTGGTGAATTGGTTTTCAATACTTCCCATTTCGGATACGAAGAGATTGCAACGGACCCCAGTTATTTTAATCAGATTATGATCATGACATCTCCCATGATGGGTAACTACGGTGTAGATGATGAAGTATGGGAATCAAATAAATATTACATAAACGGCTTTGCTTGCTTGGAGATTCAAAGTACCGAAAGAGAACAAACATGGCTCGGAAGATTGAACGAGTTTTCGATTCCGGTGCTGACCGACTTTGATACTCGCAAGCTAGTGACCTACCTTCGCGACCAGGGAACAACCTGGGGTGCAATTGTTAAAGCCAATAGCGAGAGTGAGGCAAAGGAAGTTGCAAAGGAATTGATTGCAATACGTAAAGATGTACCTTCGGATTGGCCTCATATTGTATCTCGTGAAAAGCCTGAAGGGTTTAAGGGATCTGTGAGTAGTGGTCCCCGTGTGGCCGTCATGGATTTTGGATGCAAACAAAATATCATTAGAGAACTTCAAAAAAGGTGCTCAGCCGTAAAGGTCTTTAATAGTCGTTCGAGTGAAAATGACATTATGGCGTTTAAGCCAGATGGTTTACTTCTTTCGAATGGGCCTGGAGACCCTGATTCAGTTGAAGTCTCAAGTGAGACAGTTGCATCGATGATTGGCAAGCTCCCAATTTTTGGAATATGTATGGGGCACCAGATTCTTGGAAGAGCACTAGGAGCTAAGACTTATAGGTTAACTTTTGGTCATAGAGGATCTAATCATCCAATTAAAGACTTGAGAACCAATGATATTTTTATGACGAGTCAGAATCATGGTTACGCCATTGATGAAAAGACTCTCCCTAAAGAGGTCAAAGTTTCACATATGAATTTGAATGATCAAACCGTATCCGGGATTGATTATAAGGCAAAGAAAGCTTTTAGTGTGCAGTTTCATCCAGAAAGTCATCCGGGACCTAGAGATGCTGAAACAATTTTTGATGAGTTTATAGATGAGTGTAAAAATTGATTTTGAACCTTACATAGAGCGCCTGTTGGTTTACTTTTCTTCAGAAAAGTATCACGAGGATTTGATAGACGGTAAAGAGCAGTTCTATGGTGAGCTCGGTCAATACGAGGAAGATACTGAAGGTTATGAACAGCGTTTGAACCTGTTCTTTGATTGGTATTTGTTTACTCGAGGTCTTTCTGGCGTTCAGACACCTCCAGCTCAATATGCTCTGGAGTTGGGTGACTTTGAGATTAGAGATGAAGAGCGTCCCTTTTTTGAGAGTCTAGCTAAGACACACCATAGTTTGTATGAGATTTCAAAAATTAGAGGTGAATCGATATACCTTAAAGATTTGTTTACTGGTCAAAAGCGAACAATTAACGACGCTAGATATTGTGTTGGTTTTAATAAAGATGAAGTTTTTGATGGTCGTCTGATCGAGCATGAAGAGCAGTTTTATTTTGCCAAAGGATTTTGCTTTCACCCACCACAAGCTAAAAAGTTTTTGATTAAAGAAATCAAAAAAGTTCGAAAGCTCGAAAGTGATCATCATGAAAGCTTGATGCTTCGACTTATTAAAATGCGTTTTAAAGTTGAGCAGTATAAGCATTTAAAAATTGATGACGTTTACAATAACGAAAACAAGGTTAAGTTTTAATGGCTTTGAGAAAAGATATAAAAAAAGTAGTGATTTTTGGAAGTGGACCGATTGTGATTGGTCAGGCCTGTGAGTTTGATTACTCAGGAACTCAGGCATGTAAGGCTTTGATGGAGTTGGGATTGGAGGTCGTTTTGATCAATTCAAACCCTGCGACCATCATGACAGATCCCGAGTTAGCTACTAAAATTTATGTTGAACCGCTCAAAGCTCCTTTTGTTACCAAGATATTAGAACAGGAAAAGCCTGATGCCATTATACCAACTCTTGGTGGTCAAACTGCTCTAAATTTAGCTTTGGAGTTAGATGACCTTGGCGTTCTGAAAAAGTTGAATATTGAGATGCTTGGTTCTCGTCGCGAAACTATTGAAAAAGCGGAAGATCGTGAAAAGTTTAGGGCAGTCTTAGATCATGTCGATGCGAAGTATGCAAAGTCTGAACTTGTAAGAAACTTTGCAGAGGGCTTAGAAAAAGGTAAAGCTATGGGCTTTCCTATTATTTTAAGACCAAACTATACTCTCGGTGGCGGGGGTGGTGGTATTGCCTACTCTCAAGAAGAATACGAGCGCATGATTGCTAATGCTCTCCAAGAGAGTCCAACCTCTGAAGTACTTATCGAGGAGAGTATTTTAGGTTGGAAAGAATATGAGTTTGAAGTGATGCGAGATAAGGCAGGAACCTTTGTGGTTATTTGTAGTATCGAAAACTTCGATGCCTGTGGTGTGCATACAGGAGACTCTATTACCGTTGCTCCTCAACAGACACTTACCGAACGTCAGTATCAAGATATGCGTGACGAAGCTCGCAAGATTTTAGATGTGGTTGGACTTGAAACTGGTGGAGCGAATATTCAGTTCGCTGTACATCCCGATACAGGTGAGCGATATGTAATCGAGATGAATCCGAGAGTGAGCCGCTCTTCCGCTTTAGCGAGTAAGGCAACGGGCTTTCCAATTGCTAAGATTGCGGCTTTATTGGCTGTAGGTTTTACGTTGGATGAAATCCAAAATGATATCACTAAGTCAACTCCATCTTGTTATGAGCCTGCGCTAGATTATGTGGTTACCAAGATTCCTCGTTTCGCATTTGAGAAATTTGAAGGAACTCGTGATTTGCTAACGACTCAAATGAAAAGCGTTGGTGAAGTGATGAGTATTGGTCGAACATTCAAAGAGTCTTTCGGTAAAGCAATTTCGTCCTTGGAAAATTATAGAGGGCTAGAGCCTGTTCAGTTTAATGAGGAGCTCATCTCCTATCCGAACTCGAAAAGAATTTTCCATATCGCACAAGGTTTTCGAGATGGAAAGTCAGTTAGTGAACTTCATGAACTTTGTCAGGTGAATCATTGGTTCCTTGAACAAGTAAAAGACATTGTCGATTTTGAGGGAGAACTAAAAAAGGAAGGACTTAATCCTGACACGATTCTCAAGGCTAAGAGGATGGGAATTGGTGATGCTCGGATTGGGGACCTTTGTGGTCTCACAGAAAAAGAAGTGAGAACTTTGCGTGTGAAACATGGTATTCGACCTGGCTATTTGCAAGTGGATACTTGTGCGGGTGAGTTTAAGTCAGAAACTCCATACCTTTATTCTACTTATTGGACTGAGCGCCAAAAACGAGAAGCTTCAAAAGATATGGTGGTCGTGCTCGGAAGTGGACCCAACAGAATTGGTCAAGGTATTGAATTTGACTACTGCTGTGTTCGTGGTGTTAAGAAGTTTAGAGCCGAGGGTTATAAGGTAGCAATGATAAATACTAACCCTGAAACAGTATCAACGGATTATGACACTTCGGATGAGCTGTTTTTCGAGCCTTTGAGTGAAGAGTATGTTTCAGAGGTTTTGGATTATGTCGATCCGATGGGTTTTGTGGCTCAATTGGGTGGACAAACACCAATCTCTCTAGCACATACATTACATTCTGAAGGGTTTAATATTTTAGGCTCTGGATTAGAGGCTATTGATTTGGCGGAAGACCGCGGACGATTCTCGAATGTTTGTAAGGACCTTAACTTTAAGATTCCTCAAGCAGGAATGTCAGGTGGAATTAATGAAGCACTAAAAATCGCTGAGCAGATTAGTTACCCGATTATGGTAAGGCCAAGTTATGTTTTGGGTGGTCGTCGTATGGAGGTCATCGAGAACGAAGATGAGCTAAGAGAGTACTTTACGAAGTATGAGAGTTATATCTCGGCAGCAAGCCCATGTCTTATGGATCAGTTTTTAGAAAATGCTCTAGAAGTGGATGTAGATTTAGTTCGCGGTGTTGATTGGGTAATTATCGGAGGGATTGTTGAGCATATCGAAGCGGCAGGAGTCCACTCAGGCGACAGTATGGGCGTTTTACCTCCGCAAAAACTTAAGGCTGAAACCACGAAGAAAATTGAGAATATGAGTATTGAGCTGGCGAATAAGATTGGAGTGATTGGTCACTTAAATCTGCAGCTAGCAGTTAAAGATGATGAAATCTACATGATCGAGGCGAACCCTAGAAGCTCTAGGTCCGTTCCGTTTGTTGCAAAGTCTTCGAGGGTTCCAGTAGTTGACCTGGCAGTTTTAGCAATGCTTGGTCGCAGCTCAAGTGATTTTGATGTCAGCAAATATGATTGGCAGAAGTCAGAATTTATTTCTGTAAAAGGAGTTGTTTTTCCTTTCAAAAAGTTTAGAGACTCAGATTCGATTTTGGGCCCTGAAATGAAATCAACCGGTGAATGTATGGGAAGAGGGAAAGAGTATTCTGATGCTCTGTTAAAGGCATTGATTTCCAGTCAAAATACTCTACCTGAAACAGGCGAAGTTTTCTTATCTCTGAGAGATAAGGATAAGGACCTTTTGCTTCCTTCAATTAAGCAACTCGTGTCTATGGGATATACTTTAACTGCCACTGCGGGAACTGCGAAGTTTCTTGAGGTCAATGGATTGGATTGTGAAAGACTGAAAAAAGTCCACGAAGGACGACCTCATTGCGTGGATAGGGTTCGTTCGGGAAAAGTTGCTCTGGTTATTAACACAACCTCCGGTAGACAATCTATTGAAGCTAGTTTTGGAATTCGCAGAAGCTGCATTGATTATTCGGTGCCCTGCATTACAGAGCGTCAAGCTGCGATTGCCACGGTTATGGCCATAGCAAAGAAACGTGAGGGGAAAATCAACGTTTCTCCACTAGACTCTATGATTTAGTAGAATTTTTTAAGAATTTGAGTCTTCAAGTCTTAAATTTTTGAGCTAAGAAGGTATACTTAGTCATCCTTAAAAAAATGGACTTTCAAAAGGATGTGTTATGGTCTCTTGGTTTCGAATCTTATTGAGCTGTCTGCTTCTTTCATTTTGTGTTTCGCTGAGCGCAGCGCCTAAGAAAATTACGATTGGTTTTATTCCTGGATTAGAGCCAAAGGCTCTGAAGAAAAATGCCGTTGAGTTAGCAGATCACCTACAAAAAAGTGTAGGGATTCCCATGCAAGTTTATATTTCTAAAGACTATAATGGTCTCATTGAGGCGATGAAGAAGAAAAAAGTAGATTTTGCATTTTTTTCGCCAGTTACTTTCGTTGTCGCGGAAAAAAAAGCAGGCGCTAAGGTCTTGCTAAAAAAAGTGTATGAACAACCTTTTTATTATTCGTCTATTTTGACCTTAAGAAAAAAAGGGTTCAAAAATGTCACCGATTTAAAAGGTAAGTCGATTGCTTTCGTAGACAAGAAAAGTGCTTCTGGTTATCTTTATCCACTGGTCTATTTTAAAAAGAATAAAATCACTCCTGAGAAGTATTTCAAGAAAGTTGTATATTCAAAGAATCACGATAGTTCTGTTGAGATGTTAAGAGATGGTAAAGTGGATGCTGTTACGGTGTTTGCTAACGACGAGCAGGCTTCAGTAAATGCCTGGACAAAACACTTGGGAGCGAACTCTTCCAGTCAGCTTAAAGTTTTATGGGTGAGTGACCCAATTCCAAATGACCCGTTTTGTGTTAGGAAGGATTTTTATGCCTCTCACCCTAAAATAGCTCACGATGTGATGTTCTCTTTGTTTGAGCTGCAGGACAAAGAAGGTGAGAATCTTCTTCAGTCGCTGCTTGGTGTCCGCCGAATGGAAATGGCGACTAGTCAGCAGTATGATCCCGTTCGAGAGCTAGTTAATAAGTTGGAGATTAAAGTTCAATGAAGAACGTTCTAAGAGTTGAGGGATTAAAAAAGTCCTTTCGAAAACATCCTTTTTCGTTTCAAAAGATTGAAGTTTTACATGGTTTAGACTTTGAGGTTAAAGCTGGTACGGTTACGGGTTATTTGGGGGCTAATGGGGCAGGAAAAACGACTTCACTCAAGTGCATATTGAACCTGGCTTATCCTGATGATGGAAGAGTAATATTTTTTGATGATAAAACTCTTTCACCTGAAGTTCGAAAGAGAATAGGCTTTCTTCCTGAGAGACCTTATTTTTACGATTACCTAACAGGAAGAGAATTCTTAACTTTCTACGGTCAGCTGTCAGATAAGATTCCGCGAAATCAAATGGCGGAAAAAGTTGATAGACTGTTAGATCGAGTGGGACTCGGGCATGCTAAAGATCGACCACTTAGGGGATACTCAAAAGGAATGCTGCAGAGAACTGGCATAGCCCAAGCGCTTTTGCATGATCCAGAGTTTGTCATTTTAGATGAGCCGATGACTGGGTTGGATCCTGATGGTCGTCTAGAGGTAACTGAGTTGATACGAGAAGTTGCATCGAGTGGTACTGCTGTATTTTTCAGTAGTCATCTGTTACACGACGTTGAGAAGCTTTGTGATAATCTTGTTATTATGAAAAAGGGCAATCTTGTATATCAGGGCGCAACAAAAGAGTTTTTGGGTCAAGTTAAAGAGGGGTTTCAAATTTGTTTTGTCGATAACGATGGGCATATGAAGATTGAGAAGATCCCGTCAATTGATAAAGTACAAATTCGATTGGATGAATTGAGGAAATCTAATTTTTCGGTCATAGAAGTTAAGCAAAATACATTGAGTCTTGAAGAGGCTTTTGTAAAAGTGGCGTTTGGAGAGAGTGGTCAGTGAAGTCTGTCTTTGTAATTGCTCAGAATACTTTTCGTGAAATTATTCGTGATAGAATCTTGTATGGGCTAATCATTTTTGCGTTGCTACTAATTGCCGTTAGCCTTGCATTGGGGCAGCTGAGTTTTAAGGAACAGGCAAGAATAGCTATTAATTTTGGGCTTACAGGAATTCATTTAAGCGTTGTGATTCTCGCGATTTTTGTTGGCAGTACAATTGTTTATCGTGAAATTGAAAAGCAAACCATTTTAACGCTGTTAGCTCGACCAATTACACGTACTCAATTTCTAATCGGGAAATATTTAGGATTGGCTGGAGTTATTTTTGCCGTGATGAGTTCCCTTTCTGTAGTTTTACTTTTAATTACTCTAGGGATTGGCTTTGAGGTAAATTCATCTTTTGTCAGCGCTATTATTGGAGTTTATTTTGAAGCCCTAATTTTGCTTGCTTTTTCAATGTTATTTGGATCTTTTTCTCGTCCAACAATGTCTGTGGTTTTTGTGATTGGGATATTTCTTATAGGTCATTGGTTAGATAGCTTGAGTTTCTTTGCAAAAAAGAGCGGAAGTCAGATGTTCATATTTTTTAGCGAGGTGACTGCAAAGGTGCTTCCTAATCTTGAATTGTTTAATTGGCGAGCGGCTCCTGTGTTAGACGAGACGGTACCTTTGAGCGAATTGTTGGCTGCCTCGGGATATATGTTCGGTTGGGTTCTTTTGATTTTAGCGACGAGTTTTATTATTTTCCGGAGAAAAGACTTTGTATGATTATTTGCTGACCTTTGGCTTTTTTCTTTTAGGGGCTATCTGGGGTAGTTTTGGTAATGTCGTTATTATTAGATTGCCGGCTAAAGAAAGTGTTGTGACTCCTTCGAGTGCTTGTCGATCTTGTGGCACTAAGATCAAGTGGTATGACAACGTTCCAATTTTAGGATGGTTGTTTTTGCGTGGTAAGTGTAGGAGTTGTAAGGCTAAGATTTCGGCGAGATACCCTCTGGTTGAGTTTATCATGGCGACTTTGTTTGCTCTTTGTTTTTGGCAAATTGGTTTATCCTGGACACTCCTTGAAGTTTTAATCCTCGTCTTTGGGCTAGTTGTTATCAGTTTTATAGATCTCGATCATATGATTATCCCTAACAAGCTTTCATATCCAGGAATCATAATAGGAATTATCGGCTCAGTTTTAAATCCAGAGCGCCCTTGGTGGGATGGATTAGCTGGACTTTTGATGGGTGGAGGTTTCTTCTGGGCTGTTGCTTTTATCTATTCAGCACTCCGAAAGAAGGATGGTCTAGGTGGTGGCGATATTAAACTAATGGCCTGGATCGGAGCTGCAATTGGTTGGAAATCCATACCTTTTGTCATATTCTCCTCGAGTATTGTCGGAAGTTTCGTCGGTATTTTTCTAATTATTAGGTCAAAAGGTAATTTGCAGACATCAATTCCTTTTGGGCCCTATATCGCTTTTGGAGCGATTCTTTATTTGATCGCGAACGGACAAAAATTTACTGAGTGGTACTTCGGAATTCACGGAATGTGAGATCTCAGGATACTACGTAAATAGCTAAAATTTTTTATTTTTTCACTGTTGTCTCGGTTAGGAATTTGACATTAGGCGCGGTGTCCGATTTAATTTAATCGGGACCAAAGTAACGTGTCCAGGAGCCACAAGGATGAGGCAACTTTTAAGTCTTTTAGGATCGAAAAAACTACTTGGACTCGATATTGGTACGAGTTCAATTAAAATGGCCGAACTAGACGTCAGCAAAAATGCTGCAACGTTGGTACGTTTTGGCTATACGCCAATTATTCAGGGTGCCGTTTCTGGAGGGGAGATCAATGATGTCCCAACTGTTTCTGAGTCTATCAGAACATTGTTCACTGAAGGTGGATTCAAAAGAAAATCTAGTAACACAGGAATGTTTGGTACTTCGGTAATTACCAAAAAAATTAATATGCCTCGCATGGAAGCCAAAATGGTCGGCGAACAAATTAGGTGGGAGGCTGAGCAGTATATTCCTTTCGATTTGAATGAAATCAATTTGGACTACCATATTATTCAAAACAGTCAGACTGTGACTGCTACAGAAAATATGGATGTTTTGCTCATCGCTGCAAAACAAGAATTTATTTTCAAGTATATGGAAACAGTTCAATCGGCGGGACTCAATCCTTCTATTGTTGATGTTGCAGGCTTTGCGCTGGCAAATTGCTTTGAGTTTAACTATGGAGTTATGGAAGATGAAGTTGTTGCACTTTTGAATATTGGTGCAGGTGTTACGAACTTTGTTGTTGTTGAAAGAGGCGAAGTTATTTTTTGTCGTGATATTCCTGTCGGAGGTCTTACTTACACGAGTGATATCAGTAAGGAGATGGGAATTAGTTTTGACGAAGCAGAGGTTCTAAAGTTGAGCGCAGCTCAAGGGCAAGAGGTTCCGCCTGAGGTTGGGAATGCCATCATTTCGACCAATGAAATTGTCTGTGAAGAGATAAATAATAGCTTTGAGTTCTATGCAGCTACTTCTAGTGGACTTTCGATTTCTAAGTTTTATGCTTCCGGGGGAAGTATATATCTTCCAAACCTTTTAGATCAGATCTCGAATACTGTCGGTGTACCTTATGAAGTTATCGATCCTTTGAAAAATGTAACCTATAACAAAAAAGCATTTTCAGATGAGTATATAGAATCAATAAAACCATTCGCTGCTATCGTTATTGGCTTAGCTCTCCGTAAGGAGGGTGACAGTGATTAAGGTTAATTTAGCGAAAGACATGGCGATTACGGCTCCTTCGGAGACGGCTGTTGCAATGGAGATGGACTCCGATAAGGAGTTACAAAAAGAGATACTGATAAAAGTGGTATCAATGTTATCTCTCGTGGTGGTTCTATTTATCTACGAAAAGTTTTCCTTGAGTGCAAAAAAAGATGAGTTGAAGCGCTTGCAAAGGCAGGTTAATTCAGTTCAGGCGGAAGTCGCCAAATTTGGTAAAGTTTCAGAAGTTGTTGCCAAGGTGACAAAAGAAAAACGAGCTATTGAAGAGCAGATTAATATTATCAGAGGCTTGTCCAAGACGAGATTAACCCAAGTTAAAGTTTTAGACGCAATTCAGTCCTTGATGCCGGATCGAACATGGTTGCGCGGAGTCTCTCTGAAAGGAACTGAAGTGAAGCTGGAAGGTTTTTCTCTGACCTCAGATGGTATTCCGTTACTAATTCGAGCTCTCGATGAGAGTGTATTTTTTGATGAAATTGATGTTGAAACAGCAGCTCAAGAGCAGACTGCTGATGGCACGTTCAATAAGTTTGAAATCTCATGTCAACTTGGGGGCCAATTGTGAAAGTTGAAGAGAAGTTAAAGAACTTATCGGTACAGCAAACAATCATCGCCACCCTCGCATTGGCAGCGGGGTATTACTTTATGGTATTTGATGACGGAAGTAATATTGAGAAAGTGATTAAGAAGCAGCAGAGGACTCTCGCTGAAAAGACAGAAAATTTAAATAATACTCGAGCGGCCATGGCCAATGCCAAGCAGTTTGAGGAAGAAGTTCGAAGAACGAATGCTAGATTTAGAGAGATGCTCGAGTTTATTCCTGTTGATTTCAGTATTGCAGATTTTATGCAACTTTTAAGTACTGAGGCAGAGTCATCTGGAAATAAAGTGATTAAGATTCAACCGCGACCTTCTGAAAATGCGTCTACTCTCTACGAAGAGTTGCTTGTTGAGTTGGAGATTGAAGGAACTTTCTCCCAGATTTTGCAATTTTTGTCCAAAATGACCAGAGTTAGGAAGATTATTAACTTAGGTGGAATTCAGTTATCAACTGTTGAAGCAGATCCCATTTCGCCAATTTTGAGGTTTGAAACCACTATGGTTGGATACAGATATGCAATCAGTAGTAATAATCAAGGTTCAGAAGATGAGGGGGGCATTCAATAGTGATGAAGTGGTTGAGTGTTTTTATCATTATTAATGTGATGATTTGGAGTGCCTGGTCTCAAGATGACTTAGTGCCACCTCCAGATTTAACACAAGATGATGGTGGATTACCTCCATTGCCTCCTCCTAGCGGACTTCCTGCAGAATCAGGTCAAAACGATGGGTCTAAAAAAGAAGATAAGAAACCTGATGACAAAAAAGCAGATAATCAAGGTGCCAATCAAGGATCTGGTGGAAATAATCAAGGTGGGAATTTGCCTATAGGCGGAGAGAATCCTGCAAATTCAAATGTTGATGAAGATGGTCAGGTTGTAAGTCCGTTCGGAAGCGACTTATCGGGGACAGATTCTCAAACTGCAGAGTTAAGAGAAAGTGTACTGCAAGAGTTTCTGCAGCCCTATGGTTATACTACCGATGGTCGAAGAGACCCGTTTGCTCAGCCTGTAATTGAGAGACCCTTGGATCCACTTCCTAAACACGGTCCGGTTCTTCCTTTACAAACTGTGAGACTAGACCAAATTCAAGTCAGAGCAATTTTGTGGAATGTTGCCAATCCAAAGGCGATTTTGCAATTGCCTTCTGGCAATATCGTAACAGTAAAACTTAAAGATCGATTGGGTAGTAACAATGGATATGTTGCTGCTATTAGAGAAGGTGAGATTGTACTGGTTGAAACTTTCGAAGAAGGTGGCCGAATCTTTTCAAGTACGAAGATCCTAACTTTGAATAAATAATGAGGTAGTTATGACGACAAGGATGTTACAAATTTTATTGAGCCTCTTAGCGGTATTTTTCTTTATGGTGAGTTGTGGATCTAAAGATGCTGAGCAAAATCAAACCGCTGCAAAGGAAGCTGATGACGATGGGCTTTCCGCGGCGTTGGAATCTGTGAGTGACGATTCTGTAGATGATGATGATGATGATGACGATGAAGATGATGATGACCTGGCGGATGAAGATGATGATGATCTTGAAGACGGTCTTGTAAACGAAGAGCTTGGTGATGGTACCACAACGGCTCAAGGTGGAGATCAAACTGGAGAAGTAATCAATGAGAGTCTTCAGGCCGATATGGGTGATGAAGAAGATGACCTAGATTTAACTGAAGAAGGCGATGATTTTGATACAGCTTCGACCTCAGGAGCTGAAGTTCAAGGGCAAGGAAGTGGTGTTTCGACTAGGGTTACTAATCTTAAATATGTGTCTTTTAAGAGCGGCGGTACTGTTGTTATAGAAACAGCTGACCCCGTTAAGTATAGAGTAAGAAAAGAAATTGATCGAAATCAGGTCATTATTGAAATTCCAAATGCAAGTTTACCGCAAAAATTCAAACGTCCTTATGTGACGAAAGATTTTCAACAGAGAATTGCTTCTGTAAATGCTTATCAAAATAGTGGTGCAACAACTGCACGAATTGTTGTTCAACTGAGAGGTAATGCTGATGCCGTAGTTGAGCAGCAAGGTCGATCTTTAATGGTTGTAAGTTCAAAAGCGCCAGACTCCACTGATATAACGGCAGAAGATTTAGAGTCGGATATTGATTTAGGTGTTGACGGTGAAGGTGAATTTATTGGTGGTGACGATGAAACTCTAGAAGACATGAACGAAGCAGAGTTTTCCAATGAGATTGATCGTGAGTTGCCCGAAACACCAGTCAATGCTGAAGTGCCAGTCGAAGAAAAGAACTTGGGATCTGATACAGAAGTTCCTGGTCAGGCATTGAGTGCTGACGAAATTACAAATCGACCTCTAGCGCTTTTGAAGCAGGATACAGACAAATTTTATGGAAACCCAATTAGTATCGAAGTTCAAAATACCGAGGTACGAACTGTTCTTAACCTTATCGCTGAAGAAGCAGGGGTTAATATGGTTTTAGATGATGAGGTTGGAGGTAACGTTACTCTAAAGTTAAGACAAGTTCCTTGGGATCAGGCTCTAGTCTTAATTATGAAATCCAAAGGACTTAGCTTTAGAAGAGAAGGGATTGTCCTTCGGATTGCACCAGAAGATAAGTTAAGACAGGAAGAGGAAAAGGCGAGATTAGATGCAGAAGCAAAAAGAATTGCTGAAAATCTAAAGGTAAAGGTGATTCCTGTAAGTTATGCAAAAGTTAGTAATTTAATTGGTAAAGTACGAGAGTTTTTGAGTCAAAGAGGTAAGATTGCCGCTGATGAAAGAACAAGTTCACTCATAGTTACTGATATTCAGGAAACGATTGACCGTGTTTCGAGACTTGTTAAAGCGCTCGACATACCACCACTTCAAGTTCTTATTGAAGGTAAAGTCATAGAAGCTCGAGAAAGTTTTGGTCGAGTTTTCGGAATTAATTTTGCTTCCAGTGGGGCTGAATTTGATATTGGTGGTGGAGCTCAGTTTCGTCCAACCTTGTCTGTTAACCCGATTGAGCGAGGATCTACGGTCAATGGTTTGAGTACTGGTTTATCTGTTGGAACGTTTGAGACTTTAGGTGATCTAACAGCATTCCTAGGTATTTTTGAGAACGAACAGATGGTCAAGGTTGTTTCTTCACCAAGAATTGTAACTCTAAATAACGAGCAAGCTACAATTAGTCAGAAGACACAGTTTCCTATTACTCAGGTTCAAACATCTACAGGGGATGAACAAGCTGAACAAGCAACTGTCCAATTTAAAGATGTCGAACTTTCTCTAAATGTTACTCCGCAGATTACTTTTGAAGGTAACGTAATTTTAGAGGTTGATGTCAAAAGAGATTTTGCCGGTGGTGAAATTGACTCCTCTGGTGCAAGAGAAGTTAACGTAAGACAGGCCAAAACTAAGGTTCTTGTTAGAAATGGTCAAACCGCTGTCATTGGTGGAATTTATCAATCTGATGCAACCGAGGGCGAACGAGGTGTGCCTTGGCTAAGAAATGTTCCAATTTTAGGTAATTTGTTTAAAGCTAGAAATATAACTAAAGAGAAAAACGAGTTGTTAATCTTTTTAACTCCGAGAATTCTGAATACCAAACGACCACAGTTTGGTGATGACACAGATCTTGAGGAGGAAATTAGTTTATGAAGTTAAAAGTCTTATTTATCGCACTAATTGCTCCATTTGTTCTGCTACAATGCGGAGATGATGGTGATGGAGATAGCCTCGATGCGCAGATTGTGCCAGGGGAATCCTTGATTTTGCCTGGAGAAGGCCGGTCGTGTGCCGATATTGAACAGGAGCTTTTGACTGGAACGAGTGAAGGCTCTATTGGAGAATTTAGGTTTTTCTTTCCTTCTTTTAGGCTTAGATGGACGAGTACA
>CAZFYV010000028.1:0-20621 GCA_964523195.1 uncultured Pseudobdellovibrionaceae bacterium | reverse complement strand
TGGTCATGTCACTGTTGTTGCTAGACAGAAGATTATTATAAAGTGCCATCAATTCAGATTCATTAGATTCTGCAATTTGTTTAATTAAGAACTCTCTAGATTCATGAATTAAAGACGGATCAATTTCATCTACAAACTGAGAGATATAAAGGTAATCGGGGATGATCAATAGCTTTGCTTTAAAAGCAGGATCGATCGCTTGGTCGGTAATAATACTTTTGAAGGCTGCTAAGTACTCACTTGATACCTCTAAATTTGAATTCTGCTTTAGACGTTCAATATTTCCTTTAATCGTTTTGAGTGCTAGTTTTTGGCTAGATTCCCATTTGTTAAAAGCATCATCGTCATTAGCCATTAGAAAGCAAAGCTCAGTATCAGAATGTTGAGACTCAAGTTTTACAGGAGCAGAGAAGTTTCTTAATACGGAAAGAGTATAAAACTCTTTGACGTTTTCAAAAACAAAAGACTGCTCGCCATTTTTAAAGTGAAGTACTTTAGAGGTTTGAGTGTCACCTTCATGGGAAAATGAAATCAGTTTCCCTGATTTATCAATCAGCGAAACCGATACAGGAATATGGTAAGGCTTTTTGCTTTCCTGACCAGGAGATGGTTTGCACGACTGTTTGAGATTCAAAGTTAACTGATTTGAAGAGCTATCAAACTCCCAGTTGGCTTTTACGTCGGGAGTTCCAGCCTGGTCGTACCAGTTTCTAAACTGAGTAAGATCGATTCGAGAAACCTCTTCCATGCATTCAACAAAGTCATCAGTTGTGACTGCCTGACCGTCGAATTTTTTAAAATAAAGACTTAAGCCCTCTTTAAAGTTTTTGTCTCCAACAATAGTATGGATCATTCTCACAACTTCAGAGCCCTTTTCATAAACTGTAAGTGTATAAAAATTGTTGACTGAAATATAAGAAGCCGGTCGAACTGGATGCGCCATTGGGCCGGCATCCTCGGCGAATTGGTGAGTTCGAAGTAAGTTAATATCATTGAGACGCTTAACCGGTCTCGATGTTAGATCAGAAGTAAATTCTTGGTCTCTGTAAACTGTTAGACCTTCTTTGAGTGAGAGTTGAAACCAATCTCTACATGTTACTCTATTACCTGACCAGTTATGGAAATACTCATGGCCAATAACTCCCTGAATTGCTTCATATTCGTCATCTGTAGCGGTTTGTGGGTCTGCAAGAACATATTTAGAGTTAAAGATGTTAAGACCCTTATTTTCCATGGCGCCTGCGTTAAAACTATGTACTGCCACAATCATATAAATATCGAGATCGTATTCTAGATTGTAAGTGTTCTCATCCCATATCATGGACTCTTTAAGTGAGTTCATCGCATGATGAGCTCTGTATTCATCACCTCTATCAACAAAAAGTTGCAACTTAACTTCACGGCCAGATCTTGTAGTATATTTGTCTTCCACAAGCCCTAAATCTCCTGCAACTAGTGCGTAGAGATAGCAAGGTTTTCTGTGTGGATCATGCCATTTGCAAAAGTGACGTCCGCCTTCAAGATCTTTCGACTCAACCAGGTTTCCGTTTGAAAGTAAATAGGGGAAAGTCTTTTTGTCAGCAGTGATGGAAGTTGTATAGATGGCCATGATATCTGGGCGATCGGGAAAATAGGTAATTCGTCTAAACCCTTGAGCTTCATTTTGTGTACAAAGAATATTTCCAGACTTATACAAGCCTTCGAGGGCTGTATTTTCTTCTGGTTTTAACTCCGTATGGGACTCCAAGATAAATTCATCAGGTAAATCTTTTAGAGTAAGAACATTTTCATTAATGTTGAGAGAATTCAGCTCCAAGTCTTTGTTATTGATTTTCATTGCCTTGAGTTCAAAGAAGTCGCCGTTCAGTTCCAGCTCATTGTTTTGTGTGCTTTGTGGGTTCTTCTTAAAGAGAATTTTACTCACAAGCTTAGTCACTGGAAGATCGATATCAAAATCAAGATCTACTGTTTCCACGAGATAAGTAGGGGCCTCGTAATCTTTGAGATAGATAGGTTTAGGATCAGCTAGTTTCATGGATTGAACTCCTTAAATAAAAACGTCCATAATTACTTAATGCTGCGTATCATAAATTGCAGTTCCAGGAGAATAAGAGCAATTTGTGCATTCATGAACGAGATAGAGTACTTTTTTACTTGTCCTTACTGCTGGAGTCAAATTTCCATGCTCTTAGATCCCAGTGTTCCAGAGCAAAAGTTCATAGAGGACTGTGAAGTCTGTTGTCGTCCAATAGACGTGTACTATCGAGTCGAAAATGACGAAATAGCGGAATTTGATGCTGGAGGACAGTCATGAGTCAGTTAGTTCAAGAAAAAATAGGACCCTTTGATTGCCTTGTAAAAGGGGATTCAAGCTGTGAATATACAATTGTTTTATTCCATGGTTACGGAGCAGATTCTGCAGATTTGGCTTCGCTCTACCAGATTATGGATCACGAATCTGTGCGCTGGATTTTTCCCAATGGTCCTTTAGAAGTTCCCATTGGTCCAATGTGGATGGGACGAGCATGGTTTGAAATTGATGTTGTTGAATTGCAAAAAGCTGTGGATGAAGGTCGCTACAGAGATATGGCAAAGACTCGACCTGTTGGCTACGACTCAGCCTTGAGTAAAGCGCAAGATTTTTTAAAGGAGCTAAAGGTTCCTATGGACAAGCTCATCTTGGGTGGTTTTTCTCAAGGTGCAATGCTGACTACTGAGTTAGTTATGAGCTTAGAGGACAACTGCTTAGGTGCTGTTTTGTTGTCAGGCACTCTGCTTGATCAAGAGAATTGGATGGAGCAAGCCAAGAATAGAAATGGGCAGTTCTTTTTTCAATCCCATGGATCTCAAGATCCTGTTCTTTCCCCGGAGTTAGCCGTTGGTTTGAATGAGATATTGTATGCCAGTGGTTGGCAGGGTCAGATAATTAACTTTAACGGTGGTCACGAGATTCCGCCTATGATTTTAGAGCGGCTTGCAATTTTTCTTCGTAATCAAACAGGTGTGCCGGCTCCAAAGAGCTAGGCAACGTCTTCGGAAGCAATCTTAGTGTCTGTCAGAAATGCTGTTATTCGTTTTGCGTTAGCTCCGAGGTCACCTTTTCCGACTCTAGATTTTGACCGCATTTCAATTCGAGTTTGATTCTCTCCATTTGTAAAGACCTGTATGACGACATCATCTTTGAATTTCATCATGTTTGTGGTCACTACACACTCAATCTTTTTTTGAGCTTCATCAAAGTTTATGATTTCCCACTGTCTTTGTTTTACAATTGATAGGCAGATATCAAATGCCTTGAGGGGCTCGAGTGTGAGGTACAGCGGTTGTATGTCAGGGTAGTGGCTTTTTTGTAAGTCGTGAAACTCTTTTGGATAACTGAGATCCTTACCAGTGTTTGCCTGGAGTTCTTTAATCTTATCGAACTCAACTGGTCCCTCTGGATTTGTGGTAATGTCATTTATAACCGGTAGCCTTAGTGCGGCAGTCATACGAGCCTCCTGCTCTGATCAAGTTTTATTTTCGAACATTATGGGCAGAAGAAAGCCTCTCCTTGAACAGAGGTACCCATTGCTGAAGTTTTTCCGATCTTTACAAAGTTTGCACCTTTTCTAGCGGCATCAAGTTTGAGATCTTCAAGAGCTTCTTCGAATGTTCCTTTGGCAGACATAACTGAGCCTTGAACTTTTCCAAGTGATTTGCAGTCATCATCAGCATCATCGCGCGAAGTTTCGACGTTTTTGGCCTCAGGCTTAATTGGGTGAGACGAACAGCCAGTGATAAATAGAATTGTAAGTGCGGCAACTAATAAGCGAATCATGGAAAACTCCTTTAACAGAATCTTAGTTTAAGATGATTTTCCCAACTGTCCAACCTCCCCATGGTCTAGTTCGCCATGTGTTGATCCAGTAAAGGTTCAGTTTTGACCAATACCTTTACAAAGTATTGAAATTGTTAGACCTTTTAGTTAGATGAAAACTCATTTTAGAACTATCATTCGCCTTCTTAGGCAGTCTTTTATCGATATATATCGAGTTGGAAAAGACTCTAATATTCAACTTCTCACTTCGAGTTTGTCGTTCACAACAATTTTTTCACTTGTCCCGTTATTGGCGATCTCTCTAAGTGTATTTAAAGCCATCGGTGGTGTGACTTCATTGCAGCTAAGACTTCAGAATTTTATTACCGACAATTTAGCTCCTGGGACCGGAGACATCGTGCAGAGTTTAATTTGGGATTCTGTCGATCGAGTTCACTCCGGTGCTCTGGGTACAACCGGCCTGCTCTTTCTGGTAATCGCAGCAACTAAGATTTTTTTAGATGTTGAAAAGGCCTTCGAAAAGATATGGAAGATTAAAGCGGGAAGAAAATTTACGATGAAGCTCATAATGTATTGGTCGATTACTCTTGTTGGGACTTTGTCGCTGGCAGTTTCATTTGCTTTTATGAGTACAGACTTTGTTCAACAGCAGAAAGTAGTTTCTCCGTTACTTTCAGGAACTGTTCTAATGATTGTCATTTTTTGGTTGCTTTATATAGTCTTGCCACCATGCAAGGTTTATTGGCGTTGGGCTTTCGTTGGTGCTGTGGTCTCTGTTTTTGGCCTTAAACTCGTCGGGGAGTTCTACGCTTATGCGACGTCTGAAATTTTGAACTACAACAAAGTTTATGGTGGACTGGCAACATTTCCAATCTTTCTACTTTGGATTCTATTATTCTGGTGGATATTTTTGGGTGGCGGTGTGATAGCTGCTGGATTGCAAAATCGAATTATGGGTCGATCTAAAGTCGAAAAGTCTCTTCCTTAAACTCGTCTCCGAGATTCAGAGAACTTCGATTTAATGAAATGGCATTAATCCCAAAAGTTGGAGTGCCATGCTTTGAGTGGACCTTTTTTAGCCAGCTTAAAGGCTCACTACTTTTTATACCAGTTTTCTGGTCCACCGTAATTACGATGCATCGTTCGCAGTCTTTCATGGTTTCAAATTTCGTTTTACCTAGACTAAATTTGTGCCAGTGGTCTTCTTCAAATTCAGAGTTTCCATCTATAACTATGTTAGGGCGAAATCGATTCATAGGAATTTTGGGGTTTAAAGATTTGTTTAGCTTTTCCAATGACTTCTCATTAGCAATAAGAAATGGGTAGCCATCAGTAAATCGCGTTTTAAACTTTGTTCCATCTTTATCTCGAACCGGTCGATTAACAAGTTTTACAAGTTGAACGTCATCTCCGATTTGATGGCTTAACCATTGATTAAGCAGTGAGCTAGCGGGTATCGCTTTTGCTTGATCTTTCCAAATTGTAACCTCTAGTTCAGGGGCCTTAAACTCATCATTCATATGAAGAATGTATTGTTGTTTGCCAATTGAGAGGCTCAAGTGATTCAGTTTTGCGTTTAGCTGGATTCCGATAGTGGCCAAAACTGGATGAGTTCTTTGGGTGACAAATCGATTATTTTTGTCCACCAATAAAAACTGGCGATCAAATAGGGGACCATGATCATCCAATTTCATGGAAGATAAAGAGATTCCCCCGCACCCTTTAACTGGGTAAATATATAAGCCGGTAACTTTTATTCGAGACATTCAGTAAACTTGCTAGGGTAGTCAGTTGCAAGGTTTCTCAAATCTGTCTTAATGATTAACCAGTTTTTGTCGATGAGGCTCTTGTTTTTCTTAGGAGTATGTTCAGTAAAAAACGAAGTCGCCTCTTCACCTTCATCCCAAAAAATATCTAAAGACATCGTCGGTGCTCGACAAGAAAAGTCGAATTGCTGTAAATCGATTTCTTTTACAAATGTTGTTTTTACATTACGAAAGTGGACCTTTTTATTGGTTTGATCGTAAACGATTGCCCAATGGGTTCTGAACCAGTCCGCTCTTTGAATTTGAGCAAGTGATTGGAACATGTTGAATAATCCAAAGTTGTTGGATTTTTGAAAAGTATCGATGAAATCAGCACCTAAAATAAAGCGTTTGTCGGACTTCGCCATCGAAAAAGGGTAATCACCTGAGCCACGGTATCGAAAATAATTTCCAATCAGCTCATGGTAAGGTTTGTTAGTTAGAGCAGGAACCGCAAGTTCTTCTGGATGAATGATGATCTTACGGCCATCAAAATAATAAAGAACAATACATTCGCCAAAAGCATCACAGATAAAGTAGTGAAGGTTTACTATCAGTTTCTGCACACTAATATCTTGGAGGCCATAGATGACTTCGTTGATGGTTTGGTATCGATCTAAAATATACTGTACAAACTGGGATTCATTTACTGAAAAACTAACATCCTCTGGTTTTGGGTGTTTTGTTTTTGAAGTTGGTATTGCTTCAATTACAAGTCCAGCCTCATTCATGCCCCCAACTGGAAACTCTTGTCCTACAGTATTGAATGTCACACTACCGTACTTGGAAACCCACTGAAGGGGAAAGTCCTCGCTGTTAAATAGGACCGCTTCTTTTTGTATTTCTCTTTTATTCACAATCACTTTTGCGTGATTGAAATAAGGTATCCAATCAAAGTTTCGAGCAACATAAGAGTTTGTTTGTTTTGTAAATGCAAGTGCTCCAGCCAAGGCTGTAGATCCTGCAAAAAGGCAAATTGTAAGTAAGATATTTGTGATTAATCTCAAGTAAAAACTCCTCTTGAGGCTTTACGCCGCGGCGTAAAGTTTATTTATGTCTAGTTCGTAGCGCCTCTTGTTGGCTGTGCTTGGCCTAGACTCCAAAAATCTGTACACTTTAAAGATCACGACTGAGTAACGAAGGTCAATCATCGGAGTTCTTACTATGAAAATCCTCATTCGGTATCTGGGCATGACAATTGAACGCGTCGAGTTAAGTCCTGGAGAATACGTGCTTGGTCGGTCTCAGGATTGTGACATCGTTTTGACTCAGGAGTTTATTTCAAGACGTCATGCAAAAATTTGGCATGAGGACGGCCGCTGGTTCTATCAAGATTTGAGGGATGGGCATCCAGATTACACCGGTGAAAAAATTGTATTGGATCAAACAAGTTTAGTTGAGTTAGGTCATGATGTTGACCTTGTCACCGAGGATTATTTGGAGCATGCGGACACCCAAGTCACGAATGTACACAACATAAAACAAATTATTGGTCAGTCGAAGACCAATCGCAAAGTTATACTTGCTTTAAGTCTCGCTCTTCTGATTTTAGTCGCAAGTGGGGGTGGTTACTTTGCCTATCAAAGACTTACTCGTCCTATGGACCCAAATACTTTGTTAACCTTTGTGCGTTCTAAGATTGTAGAGTTTGAGAAGATCAAAGATGAAGAAGCTATCGAAGACTACAAGAAATACGGGCAACTCAAAGATGAGGACTTTAAAGAGACTTCAGGTTTTTGCACTGGATTTATTATTGCTCCCAATGTGGTTTTAACGGCCGCCCATTGCATGTTCGGTCAATTAATTATCGACATGAATACCAGTTTCAAACTAAAGACTTCGGATGACAAGAGACATGTCGCAACGAAGATACTTGGATTCGATATTAAAAAAGACTTTTTGTTTTTAGAAGTTCCGGGCCTGGATAAATATGGCTATCTGAATATTTCCGATAAGTACAAAGTTGGTCAGAAAGTTTTTACGGTTGGAAATGTTCACGGTGAAGGAATCGCAATTCGGGATGGAATAATGGCGAGCAAAACAGCGGATCCAAATGACCCCGAAATAAAGTTTGTGAGGTATTCTGCAGCTGCAAGCCCAGGTAACAGTGGTGGTCCCCTAGTTGATGAATACGGAAATGTTGTGGCGTTGGTATTCGCTGGAACTTGGACAGAGAATTATAACCTAGGTTCTTCTGCTGAATACTTGTTGGAAGGAAAAAGCCGATTTGTGAGCAATAAATCCAATAAACCGGTGAAAATAGAGTTTAGGAAGCTTCTCAATTATTCGCCAAGGTGGCTCTTAGAGAGATTGTCGTTCCCGCACAATTCAAATTTTGATGAGAATCCTGAAACCCTTAGGGCTATGGAAAACGTCCAAGTAGAGGTTGATGTTCCTACCGAAATAGAACCCTTTGCAGATGTTGTTCTCAATCGAATTAACGAAGTGGTTAGAATCAAGTTTCAACAAATAACTAAATCCCTCGATGATCAAGGTATGGTTTCATTGGGTTGGAATTCTTTTGTAACTGAAGAAACTCCAATCATTATTCCTTCACAGTTTGACAAGAGTCAGATCTTTTTTAAAAGAATTGCTCCCAACCAATTGGTCCCTCGTCAGGCGGCTATTTTAGATACTCCTGCGCCGAAGGACTTTTTATCTTATAAAAAGAAACTCGATGAGCAAAAGAAATTTGATTTCCAAGCCTATGGATACATGATGGATATCGTTGAGGATCCCCAAGGAGATTTTTCTGAAAAAGACATCCTTTATGCTATGGGGCCGTTTGATACTAAAAAACGGATTTGGTCCTATATGTTTGGTGTGCCTTATGCTCAGTTAAAATTTCACTCATCCTCTTCGGAGTGGGAAAAAGTCAGATCTCTTTCATACGAAATGTTCTTAAAGAACTTTGTAGGTAAAAAAGGCGTGATCGCAAATTCTTTTTCTCAATTGGTTCGTCCTAAATCATCTCGAGAGTTTACAATCAATGCTTTTGATGAAGAGGTCTCCACTGAGCAAATTGTTGATCCACATAAGAGAGTTTGGTCTAGGCACAGTTTTTCAATGTTTGATCGTTTAACAATTGATATCTATTGCATTCAACTTCCTCAAGGGGCTCTTTGTTTGACTAAGATGTTTCCTACAAAAGAAGAAACCTTGTTGAAGATATCGAGGGAAAACTACGTTCGTTATTGGCTTCCTAATTATTTAATCAACCCATATTTTTATACTCCTGAGTCACTCATCGACTTTCAAGATCGTAAGGAGAAAGAAGGCTTGAGTTTCATGAAAGGCTTCAAGATTACTAGAACTAATACTGGCGGTCTTAACTATAAATTAGAGAAGTTTGGCTTGGAGTTTAGATTTCCGAAATCCAAGGTGCCAGTAAGTATACGTCCTACCACTGGTATTTTGGGAGATGACAATAACCAGGATTGGGTCTCATTAGGGATGGAAGGTCTGTTTAAGCTTGGCAAGGAAGAGTGGGAGATTTGTGGTGTTGGCGTTGAAATTGACGGTACATTTTCTAACTATATGTTGAATCTTTATAGAGAGGGCCAAAAGAAGAAAAAGCAGACGCTGATTCGAAAAAAAGCTGCTGAGAAAAAGAACAACAAGAAATCTAAGGGCTCTAAAAAAGAAGATGAAAATGATTACCCTGAGGTCTTTATGAAGTCCCACAACTCCAAATTGGCTGGTCGTCAAACCAAGGTTTTCGGTTATTGTGTTCCTGTCGAAAAAGATGCTCTCATCGAAGATGTCTTTGCGGCGAACTTAAATAAGGCGAAACCTTTCGAAGTTGAATACCGTTAGTCCATAGCCAAAGGTCCAGTCGAAGTTGTGCGGTTAGTCACCGCATTAATTATTCCCTTTGTTTTATCCTAAAGTCCGGGTGAAAATGTTTAAGTCTTTTTACATTTAAGGGGGGGGAATGAAGAAATACCTCAAGTCATTTTGGACTATATTATCTGTAACATTAATTGGAAGTACTGCTTTTGGAGCTGGATTTGAAAAGTCGGTCTCTTGGGGTGCTAAGGAGATGGGGCGCGGTGGAACTGCTGTTTCTACGACAAAGGGACCAGATGCACTTTACTTCAACCCTGCCGGTCTTGTTGATCAGGATTCAATTCAAGGTTTGACCTTTAACTTCTCTCCAACTTTCAGTGAGTTTAAACACCCTGTTTTAACAGCTGATACTCAAGAGACGAGTGAGCAAGCTTTCTCACCTCTGTTTGGTATTAATTATAACTATAAAATCATGGATAACCTCGCAGTCGGAATGGGTGGTTATGTAGCTGGTGGAAACAATGTTGAATACAAGGATCTAGACACAGTGATCTCTGCATTCGATGTTAGCCCTAAAGCTGGATTGACTCTAACTGAGCTTGGTATTGGTGTTGGTTATGAAGTTATGGAAGGTTTAAGCTTAGGTTTAACTTGGAGAATTTCATTTGTTTCTGGTGAGTTTGTTCAGGCAACTTCAACGACGGTAGCTCCAGGAGTTGGTGTTGCAACTGAAACGGCTTTCGAAGATCTTGAAGCCACAGAGTACTCTGGAGTTAAGTTCGGAATTATTTATGCTCCTGAAGAAACATGGGGCGTGGGTCTCTCATATAGAAGCGAAGTTGAGTTCGAAGCTGAAGGTAAAGCGACATTGATGTTTGCGAACAACACTGGTGTAACTGCTGGAGGAATTCCAAATACTGGTGGAGCAGTAGTTAGCTCAACTGATGATGATGTGAAGTTAAAAGCATCATTACCTCAACAAATTAATATTGGTGGTCACTATATGGTGATGCCTGATCTGATGGTAGCTTTTGAATACTCTTGGACCGAGTATTCGAAGATCGATAAGATTGAACTTATTGACTTCGCATCTGCGACTGAAGTTGAAACCAAGTGGAAAGATCAAAATGTGATTAGACTAGGTGTTGAGTGGAGTGGAATGGGATTCCCATTGCGTTTTGGTTATGTGAATACGAGCCAAGTCACTCCGGATGAAGCCGCTTCTGCGACCTTTGCTACTCCTGCATCAGGTCATGACATCACAATCGGTGGCGGCTATGCACTCATGGATGGCCTCAATTTAGATGTTGCACTCGATTACGCCTTTGCATCTGCTGATATTGACAATGCCGACTCTACAAATGGTAAGTATGAAAGTAGTGCTTACCAGCTCCATTTCGGTGCCACTTATATGTTCTAGTTCATCTGGAAATTATTGCCCTCTGGTGTAATGATTCCAAGATAGGAACGCAAAGAGCCCTCAAATTCAGTTTGGGGGCTTTTTTTATTGGTATTGGGGTATAATCATCGTATGACTGTTTCTATGAAAAGTTGGCTTAAAATTTCGATATTTGTTTCTTGTCTTGGGCTTCTATCAGCTTGTGACAAAATATCAGACCAAGGTATTAATATCCCAACTGTTAGCGTCGATTGCCAATCGACGAACTGTACAGCGGGGGCCAGCAATGGAACCCATACGGGTTTTGCTTACATTACCGGCTCTGGCTGCGATAATATCGATTTCGATTTACAGCTTAGCTCAAGTGCTAATCTCATTTGTAACAATAATGGATGTACTGGAAGCTTTAGTCAGTGGTCCGCAGACGGTGAAAACCGTGAGACTATTGATAGTGGTAGTTACTCCCTTTGTATCTATATTGACCTTGTCGACGAACAAGACCCTCTAACTGGCTTTGATCGAGCTGGAAATACTAAGTCGGTCACTGAGGTTTTGGACCTTACTGATTCTGCAGACGATGTGACCGTGACAAACTGGGCTGATAACTAAAGTCCTAACATACCGTAAATAGTCTATTTTTAATCAAAAAACCTTGTTTTTTTGTGCCCATTAGCTATCGTTAATGGGTGTACACATCATTGATTTCCAAGGGGGCAATAAATGCTTAAACTTTTAGCCGCGTTAACTACAGCGATTATTCTTTCAGGTTGTGCTACTGCGATGAGTCCTTCACCTGGTGGACTGTTTATGGACAATAAAGGACCTATTTTTGCCACCAGAGGAAAGATCGGAAGCAAAGTCGGTAAAGCTTGTATCTCAAACATTATCGGTATTTCAACTGGTGATGCGAGTTTAGAGGCTGCGATCAAAGCTGGTGATATTCGTCGAATCAGCTATGTTGATTCAACGGCTTTCGGAATTCTCGGTTTATACGCTGAATTCTGCACAGTAGTTCACGGAAGATAATTCGTTCAAAATTATATTGAATAAGGTCACCTTAGGTGACCTTTTTTTTTGTCTAGAGGTTTATGATGAGATTAATTTCGCTTCTTGTTTTACTTTTTCCTGTTATTGTATCTGCCAACACATTGAAGAAAGCAGAAAAGCTATTCCAAGATGGATCTTATAAAAAAGCTCAGGTTATTTTTTCGAATCTCTCGAAAAAATTGAATGGGGACGAACAGCAAAAGGCGAAATACCGTTCGATAGAGTCCTTAGCTCTATCTGGCGCGATGGAAAAAGCCTACCAAGAAGTTTTAACTTATAAACTTCCTAAATCTCCTAAGTGGAGTACTCTTTTTCTTTTGTTGAGATCGGATCTTGCTCAATTTTATTATAAACAACTCAGATATCGATCAAAGGGTCCTGCAAAATCAGGAAAAATTACTTTCCGAGAATATAATGCTGAACAGTGGAGATTGGAGAATCTAGGTATTTTCCTTAGAATTTGGCCGAAATCAAAAGCGATCAGTACAATTAAACTTACTGATTTAAAAGGCATTGTTCAGACAAGTAAACGCAACTTAACTCGATTCCCCACTTTATATGATCTGTATATAAACAACTTTTCTAGTTTCTTGAGAAGACTTGATGGCGCGAGAATTGAAATAAATTCGTTGGGTAATTTGAAAAAAGCTCTTAAAGATCGTACTCCTCCAAAGATTAAAGACCCTTCTTCAAAAAATCTAATCCGTGTTTTGAGCCATGGTCAAATTTATAGGAAAGGAAGAGTTACTGCCGCCAATCTTTGGACTATGGACTTGATAAG
Organism: uncultured Pseudobdellovibrionaceae bacterium; assembly: GCA_964523195.1. GTDB lineage: Bacteria > Bdellovibrionota > Bdellovibrionia > Bdellovibrionales > JAGQZY01 > JAUHWN01. The sequence continues at coordinate 7,983 of CAZFYV010000028.1, read as the reverse complement.
TGCAGCTGTAAGAAGTCACGTCTCTCAAAGGGCTAAGAAGAAAACTCAAACTCTTCTAGGTTTTGTACGGGAACAACAGAGGATTTTTAAATCGAAGTCAATCGGTGATCTTTTGGCCGCCAATGCAGCTATGCTATTGAGGTCGTTGGATGAGATTGCAGCGGCCGTTGAAACATGTAAGCCAATCGCCGATGCTAAGAGATCTACTTTAGGGCGAGATCTTTGTTTTAAAATTTATACTGAACTGACCTTCCCAAGTTATAGTATTGTTGCGAATTACACAAATAATTCAAAAAGTGACCCTATTAGTTTAACTATTCAAAATATCGATAATCTCTATTTCAGAATTTATAAGTTAAATGTAACTCAACTTATAAACAGCTTTGTGAACAACGATGGCAAGCAGGCTAGAGGCTTGAGATATCTCCAACGGGTTTCATTTGATTACCAAGATATGAAGCCTATTGATGAGTTTACCTTTTCACCACAATATGACAAAAAGCATAGTAGCCAAAGTTTCAAGCTTTCAACAAAGAAGTCATTAGAAAAAGGGCTCTATTTAATTTTAACCAGCTCAGATAAAGACTTTTCTGAAAAGTCTAAATCCTTATTAAAAGGCACTGTTTTGTCAGTGTCTGATATCGTTCTCATGGGTAGCATGGGTATTAAAGAAACTCCGAAAAAGTTTTATAGCGATTATTACTTCGGAGGACAGGCGAATGGACCAATAATCAATAATTTCGTTTTTGAAGGAAGCACGGGAAAGCCTGTTAGCGGAGCTCAGATTATTGGAAGAAAATGGGCTAATGGTAATGAAGATCAATCGTTTACAGAGGTAACGAATGCGAACGGACTTTCTCAGCATGCTTACGGTATTTTCAGGCCTTATCAGGAGAGCTTAACCATTGATTCCATAGCCCGAAAAGGTGATATGATTTCATATTATGCATATCCTGATTACTTTTCAGCGAGGTTGAAATCTCGAGTTATTGTCTTTACTGAATTAGATCGTCCTATCTATCGACCAGGTCAAAAGATAAAAGGTAAACTTCTAGCTTTTGAGCACACTGCTCAAGGTTACAAGCCGTTGAAGGCGAAGCACACCATAAAGGTTGAGTTTAATGACTCCAATGGTGCGAAAATCGAAAGTAAAGATCTTGTGGTGAACTCTTTTGGTTCATCGGCGTTTGAGTTTGAAATTCCCAAAGGCAGACTTCTTGGCCAATATTCTATTAGATCAAGAGTTTCTGCATTCAAAGATAACTTTAGTAATTGGAAGTATGTGCCTGTTGAAGAATATAAGCGTCCGGAATTCGAGTTAAAAATCGACGAGGGCAAGGGAGAGTGGACTTTCGGACGTCAGGCAAAAGTATCTGGTAAAGCTATGTACTATTTTGGAGGTGCTGTTCCCGGTGCAAAAGTTACTTACCGAGTTTATGAGCAGGATTATTACCCGTTCTATGACTATTTCTTTTTTAGAGGTGGCAGGAATTTTGCTCGACAAGAGATAGCCTTTGGAAATGCTACTTCAAATAAAAAAGGAGAGTACTCCTTTAATGTAAAATTACCTAAAAGCAAAACCTCGAAGAAATTTTTTGTCGAAGTAGAGGCTCGAGACTCTGGCGGTCGGACTATAAAAGCAGATAAAACCTTTCTTGCATCGACTCAAGAATTCTTTGTTTCGGCCGAGACCGATCAAGGTTTTTTTACAACACTTGATGATGTTAACTTTGATATCAAGATTGCCAATATTAATCAGCAGCCACTAAGCGGTTTGGGGACAGTTAAGCTGTTTAAACTGGAGCCAGACTCTAAAAAAACTATGGAAAATGATTGGATTAAAGAGTTACTTGCTTGGAAGGCAAGAAGACAGGTTAAGACACAAAAAGTAAAAGTGCCTAAGAAAGGCATCAGGGACCTTCATTTTGGAAACCTAGAAGCAGGTGCTTATGTTCTTTCAATGAGTTTCAAGGGAAGGGCGAAAAAAGCGATTCAAAGTGAACTTCCGTTCATTGTAGTTGGAGAAAAGGGTGGGTTGCCTGGCTGGAAGTTAAATAACTTAATGCTGGTTCAAAAGAAGTCATATAAACCAGGTGACACTCTTAGGATCCTTTTTGGAGACAGTCGTTTAAAGTCTGGTGGTTGGCATCAAACTTGGTATGGCGAGTTTATGCTAAATCAGCAGCGCTTTGATGGGTCGGGACCAATCCTATTCTCAAAAAATATAGGAGAAAGTGATCAGGGTGGATTAGCGTTTAGATGGTTTGGAGTTCACAATTTTAACGTTTACTCACAAACCGTCGATGTGCCCATAAGCTGGGCAACTAAGCGTTTAAGAGTAAAGCTTGGTACTAAAGATAAGTATGACCCGGGATCACGGGCAAAATTTGATCTCTCTGTAAATAGTTTTAATAACCTTCCAGTTACCGCAGAATATAGTTTAAGAAGTTATGATAAGTCGCTTGAGTACTACCAATCAGCTTCCAAGCCTTGGATAGAGCGAGTTTATCAGTCCACGCAATATACTCGGGGAGTTCAGCAGTCGACTCTTATGGCATCTTCTGAAGATTTTGTAAAAAGGCTTTCCTTGTATGAAATACTTCGTGCCTCAAAGCGTAGGTATGGATTGTTGTCTCCTCCTTCAACGATTTTTTCTGATTTGATTTCTCCGTCTCGCCGAAAAGGTGGGCGCGGAGGATATATTGGTCGAGCCAAAAGCATGGCCTTTAATGAAGACCTGGCTGAACCAGAGAGTGACGAGATGTATGATATGGAAGGTGCGGCTGCCATGGAGCCATCAATGGCACAAGCTCCATCGCCTAAGCGAGCTCGCAAAGCCAAAAAGAGAAATAAAAGTGAGCTTAAAAAAGATAAGCCTGCTGATGATTCGCAGACTCCTGAAGTTCAGGCTCGAGAAAACTTTAGTGAAACGGCTGCCTTTGTACCTCAAGGTGTTGTAGTCAACGGTAAGGGTGAGTATCAGGTAAAGTTGCCGGATCGCTTAACGACTTGGAAATCAAGAATTATTGCTCATACAAAAGATCTTGATATTGGTGAAGATGAATCAGATTTTCAAACTCAAAAAGATCTAATGATTAGGGCTGAAATTCCTCGATTTGTTCGTGAGCTAGATAGGCTGACTGTAACTGCGGTTGTGGATAAGTTAATTGATAAACCGGTCAAGGGAAGTATTGAGTTAGGCCTTAGGCTCAATGGTTCTAAATTTAAAGGAAAAGTTAATCGTAAATTGAAGCAGTCCTTTTCATTGAGCAAGAGTCAGCAGACGAGCGTAAAGTGGTCATTTGATATCCCCGAAGAACTTGGTGAATTGGAAGTTACCATGACTTTAAGAGCCGGGAAGCTAAATGATGCTGAGAAAAAAGTGCTTCCAATCTTGCCTTCTCGTCAGAGAGTTGTGGATAGTATTTTAGCTTTCTTTAGTGCGAATGAATCTAAGACATTAAAACTTAAGCCAATTAAAAAAGCGAAAGGAAACTCTACAGAGCTTCTTAGTTTAAGTGTAGAACCTCAACTTGCTACTCAATTGTTGGAATCGATTCCGTCTTTGGTTAACTACCCGTATGAGTGCACAGAGCAATTGATGAACAAATTTGTTCCACTAAGCACAGTGAAATTTCTCTTTGACAGTCAGCCAGGCTTGGCAAAAGTTTTGAATCAAAAGCCTTCAAGAAACTCTATTTTGCCTCCTTGGGAAGATAACGATCCAAGAAGACTTATAAAGGCTATGGAAACCCCTTGGTTAGCAGCCTCCCAGGGTTATGAAGTTAGAGATGTTGTTAATTTGTTTAAGCCAGATGCTGTTGCTACAAACTTTAAGCGAGTAGAGCGAGAGCTTAAAAATAGACAGCTTTCAAATGGAGCTTTTGTTTGGTTTCCTGGAGGAAAAGAAGATCTTTATATTACTCTTTATGTACTCGATAGCTTAGCCATGGCTCAACTTTATGGTTATAAGGTCGATCGCCAGTTGGTTACCAAAGCCTTCAACTATGTGTTTCGAGAATTAAATAAGATGAATAAGTGGAATAAGGAAAATAACTTAAGAGATCAAACTCTCACTTTATACTCTGCTTATATTGTGACTTCCTTTCCTCAGTCCTGGACAAAGAGTTATAAGGGATGGAATCGCGCTAAGAAGATCCTAACTGAAGCTAAGAAGATTCACTTAAAGCTTAGCAAGTACTCGAAGGCAATGGCGGCGATGGCTCTTTTTAGAACTGGAGACAAGGACACGGCGAAGTCATGGATGAAAACGATTCTAGATAATTCGACTTACGATGCACTTACTGGGCGATCATGGGCAGTCGATCCACAAAGTTGGCTCTGGTATTCCGATACCGTTGAAAGTCATGCTTTCATTTTAAAGGTTCTTTCTGAAATGAAGATGGACCAAAAGGCTGCTGGTGAACTTGTTCAATGGCTTCTTTTTAATAAAAAGGGTAATGAATGGAAGTCCACTAAGACCTCGGCAGCAGCCATTTCTTCGATTGTACAATACTTGAAATCCATTAATGGATTGCAAGGAGTTCAGACCTACAATGTTGAATGGGGTGGTCAAAAGAGAAGTTATGAAGTGAAGGCCGTGGATTTAAAAAGTCAAAATATCAGGTGGGACATGCAAGGTGAGCTGGCCAATACAAAACCACCTGAAGTTAAAGTAACCAAAAAAGGTGCGGGATTAGCCTTCGCGTCTCTAACGAGAGTTGCCAGTGTTGCTGATGTAGACGAGGGTTCAAGTACAGGTCCTATGAGTTTGAAAAGAAGTTTCTTCTTAAAAACTCGCAAAGGAAAAGACGTGGTTCTGAAGCCAATCAAGAAAGGCTCTAAAATTAAAGTGGGCCAAGTGGTTGTGGTTGAGTTTCTATTGAATACCAAATCTGAGTTTGAATATGTGCATCTCCAAGATCCAAGGGGGGCAGGATTTGAATCAGAGATTCTCAGAAGCGGTTGGGAGTGGTCGTCCTTGTCTAGGTATCAAGAGCCGAAAGATTCTATGATTAACTTTTTCATGGGCTATATTCCAAAAGGTAGATACCGAATTCGACATGAATTAAGAGCGGTGACGCCTGGCGTCTACAAACTGGGGGCGGCTCGAATTCAATCTATGTATTCGCCTGACTTTGGAGCTTACACAGATACCGCGCAATTCACTATAGAGTAGTGTTTAGGGGCATTTGAGGTAGATTTTTATCTTGCATCGCGCAAGATAAGAGTCTATCTACACCCAATGGAAGTGAATCGATTGAAGGGGAAGAATTTGCTTAAACCCATTGGTCAGATCAAAGATCGAATTAAAGAGATTGAGACGCGAATTAAGCTCAGTCGACACCGATTTAAGAAGTTTCGCCCCAAGGTCTCATTTAAAATCGAAAAGGGTGATTATTATGTCACCACCGCTGAGAACCCCAAGCAGATGGAGCAGTGTCTTCGCCTTAGATATCGCGTTTTCATGAACGAATTGCTCAATAAAAAAAGTGAAGAAGGCGTAGATATCGATAAGATGGATTTGGTTTGTGATCATATCATGATCATGCATAAGCCAACTGACGCAGTCGTTGGTACCTATAGAGTCGCTTCTAGTATTCATACTGATAAGTTCTATTCTCAGGGAGAGTTTAATCTAGATGAATTATTGTCTCGCCCTGGAAATAAAGTTGAACTGGGACGAGCCTGCATAGATAAGGATCATCGAACTGGCTCAGTAATGCAGCTTTTATGGCGTGGGGTTTCCGAGTATTTTAAGGCAACAAGTGCACAGTATTTGTTTGGGTGTACGAGTATAAAAACCATGGATGCTCTTGAGACAGCGAAGATCTCTAAGTATTTTCAGCAAAAAGGTTGGGTCGTCGATAAATACAATATTGAACCTACGAAGAAGTTTGTTTTCAAAGAAGCGAATAAGCTGATGAATCAAGATTTTGAAGACCTAGATGAGGTTAAGAAATTGATACCATCTCTTCTTGTTGGCTATATTCGTGCTGGATCAAAAATCACACTTCCTCCTGCACTAGACAAAGACTTTAAATGTGTCGACTTTTTAACGATTCTTGATTTGGATGAGATGAGTCCAACTCATGTAAAGAAGTTTAAAGGGGAATAGGGTGAAAGCTGGTCTTTCGGGAATCGGAAAAGTTGGCAAACTTTTGGGAGGTTTTTTACTCGCTTCCCACAAAGCTCGCAAAAAGTTTGACGACCCCAAAGAGCTTCGTCAGTTTTTTGTAAACAACACATCCTATTACAGTGATCAGATTTTGAGTGCAGTAAATTTTGAAACTGAGGCTATTAACTTTGATAAGTCTATGTTTAAAGATGAGTCCTATTTTGTCGTCTGCAATCATATGTCATATATAGATATCTTAGTTATGGCTCGTATGATTCCCTCGGTTTTTGTGACCTCCACAGAAATGAGAGACACCTTTTTTCTTGGTGATGTATGTGAGGCTGGTGGAAGCTTGTTTGTTGAGCGACGTAGTCGCAAGAGATTGAGTGAAGATCTTAAAATGGTTGGCGACGTTATGAATGAGGGTTTCAATCTCGTGGTTTACCCTGAGGGAACTTCAGGTGACGGAACAACTATCTTGCCGTTTAAGCGTGGACTTTTCGCAACGGCTTTGACCTTACAAAAAAGAATATTACCCGTTTGTATCAAGTATAAAGAGATCAATGGAGAAACCTTCGGCCCTCATAACCGTGATATGATTTGCTGGTATGGTGATATGACTTTTGCGCCTCATTTTTATAATTTAAAGAATATTGAAAGTGTAAAAGTTGAAATTAGTTTTCTCGAACCAATTGATCCAAAAGTCCATACAGATCGAGCTACGGTTTCTGAAATGGCAAGAGATCAAATTTTTAAGGAGTACCATAAAGATGGTTTTGGTGATCCCAATGGTACTATCGATCCGTCGATTCTAAAGCGTGTTCCTAATTCACCTAAGTCTCCCCAGGCAAATTCCTGAGCCTAAGTTTTGAATACATCTAGATATAAAAAAAGCCCTTCTAAAAGAAGAGCTTTTTCAAAACTAGCCAATCCGTGGCTTGAAAGATTTGTGGGATTAGAATCCGAAGCCTACCATGGCTTTTAGATATGGACCGTCAGTTTTAAATTTTGATCCACCAGAAGTCTCTAGCTCACCCAGTTGATAACCAACCTCTGCTCCAACGGAGAAGAGTCCAAGACCAGCGCTTGCTTCAGCACCAACTGTAAAAGTCATACCGTCATCGAATGTAGACTTTCCTTGGGAAACTCCATTCAAAGTAACATCAGATTCCAGTGACTCAGAAATTCCTATTGTTCCAATTAGTCCTATGTTTACGACAACAAGGCTAAGTAGGCTTTTGTTTACGATTAAGGAAATTCTTTCGTAATCAATATCGACTTCAGTGTTGATAGCACCTACATTCGCATCGTTTTTCATCCCTAAGGATTCGTATCTCACACCAAATCCCAATGGGAAAAGTGGAAGTGATACGACGGCATCAGCATGAAAGCCAGCAAGAGCTTTAATTTCAACGCTGTTAACATCATCTGGATCTGAAGTGAGTAAGCCGTAACCTGCTCTAAGCTCAACGATGGCCTCAGACGTGTTAGTAAAAGAGATTAAGGTAAATACACTCACTAATATGAGAGCGACTTTTTTCATATGTGTGCTCCTTTTAAAAAGATTTGTCTCCAATAGTTTATGAAGTATCTCCTATATAGAGTATTGAAAGTTTCGAGTTATGACGCGAGAATCTAAAACGTCTAGCTCGACTTTGATCCGTCCTTGGATCGTCTCAATTCCATCCTAAACTGTGCTTTAAAAGATAGGTTGTAAGCATTAGGAATTAAAGAAAAAACTCAAAACTAAAGAGTTTCAAAAGATTCTTTATAATCAATTTGGGAAAACTAAATTTGAGACATCTCAGTAAGCTGTTGAACGACAACATCTACAGGTATGTTTTCGATGGCGTTTTCATCGTCTT
>CAZFYV010000027.1:0-20924 GCA_964523195.1 uncultured Pseudobdellovibrionaceae bacterium | reverse complement strand
GACTCTTCTCCAAACTAACATCTCGTATAAAAAGTATAAATTCCTCTTCATTTGTATCCGGCATAACCTGAAGCATGAATTGTACAGAGGTCTTTTTTAGTTCGGAGCTCATAACGTTAACTTCTTTATAGAATCCGAAGTCTTTAAACTGATCGAGCCCTACTTTCCCACCTAAGAGTTCATCATCAAAAGTAATGATCTCAGTAATTGGTTTACTCGAATTCGCTTTGCGAATGGAAACTCCACTTAAATTCGCAAATGACTGGTTGGCATACACAACTTCTAGCTTCTTATTTAGCACGGCGATCGGTTCGAACTTTAAGTCAAAAATTGAGTAGTTCATCAGCTTGCCTTTCGATCATAATAGTGTAGCCCTTCAAAAATCATTTCTAGCAAGAATGAAGGGTATCTAATCTTTTCGGATTTCGAATATTTAAAAAACAACTCTCTAAATGTCATTTTTGGTTCTTTAGAACCTGGAGGTAACTGGGTCGTGATGGCATCCAGAGCCAGAGTCACAATCCAATGTTTGATTCTCTTTTCGTCTTTATTACCTTTGTCACTCAGATGCTCTGTAGACATGAGTCTTCCAACAATGTACTTAACCCATTGAGTAACTGCTAACTTTTGTACAATTTTTTGGGACGACTCAAACTTTTCAATAAAAACCTCGAAATTTTGTGGCGTAATTTGATCAATCTTTCTATTTCTAGCTTCCAAAGGCAGGTGAGCTACGCCCACATACTGCAGCAGACAAGCCAATGCGACTTCTTCAAGATCAGCTCGGTTGTTTATTCCAATTTGCGAACAAAGAAAAACGGCAATAATTGCGGATTGAACACCTTGAGCAAATGTTAATGGAATATCAAAAAGTAAAGGTTCAAACTGAGGAGCGATGTCTTCTCTTGAAAAACAGAGAACCATAGTCGGAAAGATAATTTCCCAACATTCATTGAGCTCATGGGCAGGGACTCCCATTTTCGACATCAGTAGAAGAGAATCTGTTGCCTTTTGGTAAGCAAGACTTCTCTCTTCAGGGGCGATCAAGTACTTTTTCCCTAGAGGAGTTTTTGCAACATCAATCGGATATCCCATGAGCAATGAGAAGTCTTCACTACGTGCATATAGAGTGTCAGGCACATGTCTCTTCGCATTTACGATTTCATCTCTTTGGGTTCCAGCTTTAAAGAACAGTCGATAGCCACGCGAACCCTTTTGAAAGAGATCAATAGGGGTATTTTTAAAAGTTTTCAATGTCGCAAATGGTATTGGGTAAGTTCTCATAACTACTCAATATTTATCGGATCTGCCGATTTCGAAATTGAGCAGTTTTCGGCTCCAAAGGTCCGGTTTATAGGGCTGTGATTTTCCGCTAAGTGTTGACCCTTGGACCTTAGGCTATTAGGCTTCGAACGATGTGTGCTCAGTTCCTAATTCGAGATAATTTAGTCGATTTTTCGAAGGGTTTTCCTGCGATTTTAGACATGCCAGACCAATGGAGTGGCCGAGTTTTTCCCAAAAATATTGCGCCGGTTTTGCTTTGGTCGGATGACCATTTCGAAATAAAACCAATGCAATATTCATTAATTCCCCGTTGGTCAAAAGTCGAGTCACCTAAATTTGCGACCTACAACGCTCGGTTAGAAACGGTTTTAGAAAAACCTACCTGGAGAAAACCCTTTATTGAAAACAGGTGCTTGGTCCCAATGACTGGATTTATCGAATGGCTTGAAGATGAAAATGGCAAAAAGTACACCGCAAATTTTTCCTCAAAGGACGAAGTCATTCTTGCTGCCGGCGTCTACGAAACATGGCGATCAAAAGAAGGAATGGAAATTGATAGCTTTGCCATTGTTACAACTGAACCTACAGAGTTTATTGAAAACCAGGGACACGATCGTATGCCTGTATTTCCAAGTGAAGAGGTTCAAAAAACGTGGTTAAAATTAGAGTCAAACGATCCTCATGAGATAAAAGCTCTTCTAGATAAAAAGCAGGAAATTGAATTCTCTTGCGAGCCTATCGAGACACCTAAACCTAAAAGGGCCGATAAAAAAAAGGATCCTAAGAAGAAAAAAGAAGAGCAACTAAACTTACTCGAAGATGAGGACTAAGTTGAGCAGCACCAATCATTTCTCTAAAACTTATTTGGGTAAATTGAGAACAAAAATCGGAACCGACTTAGTACTCTCCCCTGGCGCTAGAATACTAATTTTCAATCAACGAAATGAGCTACTCTTGCAACTTAGATCAGACTTCAAAGTTTGGGGCCTGCCAGGCGGTTCTCCAGAAGTTGAAGAATCTATTTTCGAATGCATTCAACGAGAAGTTTTAGAGGAAACCGGTCTTAACTTACTCAATGCCCAGGCCTGTGCATTTTCTTCAAAGCCAGAGATAGAAACTATCATTTACCCTAATAACGACAAGGTTCAGGGGTTTAGTCTCATATTTTTTGCCTCAGCCAATGATTGGAATGGCTCCTTAAAGACCGATATCGATGAGAGTCTCGATCTCAAGTTTTTTCCAATGACTCAACTCCCAGAAATTTACAAGCTTGATCAATACTCATTGAAGTTGTTCTCAGACTTTCAAAAAACCAACCAGTTTCAGGTAGGATAAAATGTTTAATATTTTAAAAAGCCTTACTCTTGTCTCTTTTCTGTTACTTATTAACGCTTCTTGTGCATTATTTGATAAAGATCCAGGTCAGTCGTTTAGAATTGTTCATTACAACATCAAAGAACTGGACACCAAAAAAATAAATCGAGGATTAAAAAACCCCCAAGTCAATGCCTCAATTGAAATTCTTAATAGCCTAAAACCAGACTTTATTTCATTTAACGAAATTCAATTTGATAAAAAGGGGGTTCCCACCGAACTCGAACTCTCGACCGGACTTAATTTAAAAAAGCTCAATCAGTTTCTAGATAAGAAGCTCGAGTTTTCTTCTTTTCATCCAGCTAATACGGGAATTAAAGCCACGAAGCAAAAAAATGGACACTACCTGCTCTCCCCGAGGAATTCTGCCTGGAAAACTCATGCCGACCCTGTCAATTTTGGAGTTTTCCCAGGTCAATACTCTACAGGTGCTCTAAGCCACTTCGAAATAGTTGATCAGAAGATTATTTCAAAACTCAGGTGGAAAGCTTTTAACCGACAGCTAAATCTCGCAAAATTTAAAGACGCTAGAGGGAGAAGTTTTCCTAATAATATGGAACTCTTTGATAAAAATTTTAGTGACATCACACTAAATATAAATGGAAAGCTTGTTCACATTATTTTATTTCATACGGTTCCTGCTTTTGGGTTCGGCAATCCAGACACCCCAAACTTTCAGCGCAATGCCGACCAAATAGCGTTTTTAAAGTGGTACCTAACAGGCAAACCAAAACGTCCTGACTTGAACATCAAACCTCTCGGCAAAGATGATCGTGTGATTGCAATCGGAGACTGGAATGTGGACTACAAAAAAGATTTACAAGGGGCTCAAATTATTAAGGAGCTCATGAATAGCTACGGTTTTTGGACGAATCCACCAGGTAGAACATATATTGGTGATGGCTACAGCCCCGAAAGATCCTTTACCGCAACACTCGATTATATTCTGTATAGCTCACACTTTAAAAAAGTTGATGGTGGAACCCTAGACATCAAGGCCCCACTTTCAAATGTTGTTTGTGAAAAGGATAAAAAACAAGATGAATCAAATAAAGAAGCAAGTGACTCTATTGCAGTACAGTTTAAGAATGAAAAAGAAAAGTTTTGTAATACTCGATATGACCGACAATCCTACAATCTAATGACGGCATCGGATCACTTACCATTGTTTATTGATTTAAGAATCGTGAAATAGACCCAACTGGCTGCACAAGCCGTCCTTCTTTATAGATATATCTTGAATAAAGCACGTCAGTGCGATCGTCCGATTTCAGAGTGAGAACAAAATCTCCAGGAAGCATCATTTTATCATCACAAAGGCGAGTCCTATGATCTACAAGTTGAACTTGGGTATTACCATTAAGACTTTTAATTTCTCCACTATAGATAAGAGAACCACATTGATCTGTTTTGTAGTACAAATCTACAATCTGACTTCCAAATCCCTGGGACGGGCAACTACTTTTGGACTCTTCGATCGTCATCGTAATACTCGCGAAGGCCCCTTTATCGATTTCTGCTTTTAAGGAAAACTGACACTGATCAAAACTCTGAGTAACCGGGGAGAAAACAAGATTTACTGGATTTTGAGTACTAAAACTCTGACCAATCGAAGAATAAAACGCTGCAAGAAACAAAACTGACCAAAATAATGCTCGCATAAAAAACCCCTTTGAGTAGTTAGCAATAGGCTACTAAAGGGGTTTCATAAGACAAATTATTAGAAATTTTAAAAACCGATCAATATCATTAATGACTAGTTTCTAAAACATCTCACCTCATAATTAATGTTCTCGCCTCGGATATAACCATCAACGAGTTTCATAGAAACCTCCTAAGTCTGCACGAAAAGGCTCTCTAGAAATTGATGAAAAGTCCTTCCGCTTATCCATAATAAACAGAGTCAGAACTTGGTCCTTTTCGTAGTCGATAAAGTCGACTGAAAAAGAGACATCATCAATTTCAGTGGTCCAAAAATCTCGGTCTTGAGATAACGGAATTAAATCACTCCTTTGAAGAGTACTGTCTGAAACGTTGAACTTTGTTCCCTCGCATCGAATTTGAGTTCGATCGGCAAAGGCTGATAGCGAAAATGTAATACTAAAAACGACCAAAAGTATTTTCATTATTCCTCCTTGAAATTATGAAAATGCTATCAAAGATCAACGGATAAACAAGAGTGATTCCGCAAATTTAGGAGTCATTTAAAAGTGTAAATTATTGCTCTTTGATGTCTTTAAAGTGTCTCTAAGGCAAAGGCCATGCACTGAACCGCTTGACCATTTCCTCCGCGCTCCATGCACCCACCTGATGGCCCATCTGCCCAAGCATACAAATCCATATGCACCCAAGGTGTGCCTTCAACAAAATGCTCTAGAAAAAGAGCAGCGGTTACAGCCCCACCAAAACCATCGGAACAGTTGGACATGTCTGCTGGTGTGGACTTCAACATAGAACGATATTCTGGAATCAAAGGCACTCTCCACAACTTGTCACCACTCAAGTAAGAGGCCTTAAGCACTTTATTGCTTAGAGCATCGTTATTTGAGAACAGGCCACCAACCGTTGCTCCGAGGGTTGCTTTAATGGCCCCTGTAAGCGTTGAGAGGTCAAAAACATATTGAGGCTTATCACTAGGTTTTTGATTTACAGCCACGGTTAAGGCGTCAGCAAGAACTAATCGCCCTTCAGCATCTGTATTATGTATCTCTACTGTGGTTCCTTTTTTAGACGTTAATATATCCCCAGGTCTAAAAGCATTAGAAGCAATCGCGTTTTCTGCAATGGCAAAATAAAAATCATAAGGGCGAGATAGCTTTTGAGAAATAACATAATAAGCAACGCCAGCAACAGACGCAGAGCCGCCCATATCTTTTTTCATATTCCTCATATACTGAGCGGGCTTAATATCAAGACCACCAGAATCAAAAGTGATGCCCTTACCGACAATTGCAATAGGACTTTTCTTTTTAGCTCCTCTAGGACGATATTTGATTCGAACTAAGCAAGGTTGATGTTCAGCTGCCTGCCCGACGGCTACATGTAGCCCCATCTTCTCTTTTTTGAGGCGCTGATGATCCCAAACTTCAACTTGAGTCGATGTTTGTTTGGCAAAAATGTCTTTGAGAAGCTGACTGTAACTCTTTGGGTCTAAACGGTTTGCGGGCATATTCACCAAATGGCGGGCGAAGTTTGCACTCAATCCAATATTAATGGCTCTAGAAACCAATTTCTCTGAGATGGTTTTTCCTCGGTGTTTAATAACCACTTTTGGACGCGGACGATTCGCATTTTGGGCAACCTCACGATACTTATACTGCCCCATCTCCAGACCAACTACGAGCCCCATGATTTCATCTTTAGATGCCTTTTCGAAATGAACTTCAAGCTGACCTAAATCTAAAGACAAAATTTTTGGTACAAGTAGAGCGACTAAGTCTCTCGCAGCACAGTAAGGACTTCGATCAAGGAGCCCTTCATGACTTTTAGCGCCTTTGGGATGATTTGGAGTAACAATCCAAACAAATCCCTGGGGACCTTGAAATGAAGCCACTTCCGCTTTGGAATCCAAAAGAGACTTTAACTGTTCGTCGTAGAGAAGGCCTTTAAAAAGTTTTTTGTACTGGCTTTTCCCGCCGAGCACATAAAACAGTGATCCCTTTACTTTAGATTTAGATTTCGTATTGGAATCAACCCAAGAAGAAAAAAGATGCTTGTTCTCTAATGATGACAGCGTAGCCATTTAGCCCCCCTCTATATTGAAGAGAGGAAGCTACTAGATATTCCAGAAAAATTCAAAATTTACTTAAAGGACGAGCTTTAAAGCTTTGCGCCTTAAATTTATATAAGTGAAACACTTCTCTTCGATACACACTAAGCGAGAAACAGAGTCCTCAAAACCATCTTTTCGTAGAGTTAAGGTAAAAGGCCTATTTCTAGGCACGAGAATGGGACAGGGCGCAATAAACCCTGAAGGTGTTCCATCTATAAGTATCTCAGCATCGTCTTGCTCAGAGACGACAAAAAAGACGCTGTGTTTCCCAGATGATGTGGGAAGGTATCTAGAACATAAAATTAACAGTGCAACAATGATCAGCTCAAACATTTAGCATCCTCCGTTAGAGAGGGTCTTTAGCTATCACAAAGACTTTAGTCGTCCAATAGCAGATCTATTTTCTGGACCAAAGCTGGGCTAGTGGATAGGTCTGTGGATATCACTGTGGGTACTGGTCAAATCTTCCCGACAGTGGGGGCATTCGGCAGCTAGAGCTTCAATTTTCCCAAGACAAAATCGACAATAGTGTCTATTTCTAACAACATAGCCAACATAGCTGAAAACCAGGCCTGTGGCCAAAACTACAAGGTTTGAGAAGAAAAATACAAAACTCATCGTTTCAGAAGAAAAAATTCTAACTGGGATATAAATCAACGAACTTATTATCGAAAAGACACCAATCAAAAAGAAAAGGGCACCAATAAACCTTTCAATTTTGATCCTCGATTTACGCTCTTTTAAGAAAGCAAACATTGAAAGATGCGCCATTACTGCTCGTACTGACTGCGACTCACCCAAGTGCCCGCCTCTGGAAAGTAGAAACCCAATGAGATTCCAACTCGACGATCTCGAGCTTCATTAAGAATGATGTCAGTGTTTGTCGCGTTTTCAAAGGCTGTTGTCCAAATATTCGGAGAGGCAAATACAGTCTTTGCAAAAATAGATAAATTTAGTCGTCTGGTCGCAAACAAGGAATAACCGACTTCAACAGCACCAATAAGTCGGCCCGCCGACACTGACCCGTCTCCCGCATCTGATCTTGGCACATCGTAGTCGATATATGAATAATTGTAGGCCGGAATAAAATTCAAATAAAAATAGCCTATATGACTTTCTAAACCCAGCTGAGGGCCTATACCTACATTCAACTTATACCAATCAAAGTTCGTTTCATCGAATCCCGTTAAATTTTTGAATCGGAGAGTTCCATAGCCTACTTGAAACAAAGGAACGAAACGGAATACAAAGCCGATTTGTTTTCTTGCCTTATAGGGACGAAGTGAAGTTAATCCAAAAGAGCTAATAATCTTTAGAGCTTCACCAAAGAAGCCTGACGAGGCTTGGTATTCACCATCTGCAATGGCTCCGTTCTCAAATTCTAGCTCAAAAGAATTAGCAGCCTGCAAGTCGAAGGTAAGAGTGTTTGGCACTAAACCGGTCAAACTGCGCATCATTCTTTCCCAGAACGTTGGCTTAATAGTTGTGATGACTTCAGGATCTAAATAAATTTTATAATCTTTGTTTTTTCTACCTGTATAAACATTTTGAAGTCTGGCCAACGCTCTCGGAGATTTGTGGTCAAGCCCGACCAATTCTGTGGTCAGCAGGTGTGTGATTCCCAAATCGTAGTAGAGATCATCAGCAACATCTCTATCTACTTCATCTAGATCCTATACATCATAGTCTAAAAATTTATATTTAGATGAATTGTAGTCTTTTACGTTAGCTTTAGGGTAAGACTGCCGCATTTTTTCTTGAAGGAAATTGGCAACCTGATCGGAGGCTACAGGATCATCAGATTGAGGGGGAGCTATTCCGATAACCCATTGACTCGTATCCCACTGAACATCCTTTTTACTATCGATAACGATATTATCCAAAGGCTCATAATTCCAAGAAGTACCCGTGGCATAATCAATAAGCCAACCTGCTGGTGCGAGACTGGTAAAAATTAAATTCATCACAAAACTATCAGTCCATCGATACTTAGAGTCCAACTGCACATAGGTTGGCTGATAACCTTGCTTTTTGAGTTCAAGGCGAGCGTCCTTCTTTCTGCGAATACGAATATAACCCGGTGTCTTACCGACTTTCTTTCCATCAAAAAATATATCTGCACCCTCAGGACTAGAGGAAACTTTTAACTTTTGTGTGTAATTGTTTAAATTGAGAGTCGTGCACCCAGTCGAAAAAAAACCAATACATATAATGACGATAACTAATGCGCGCTTTCTGATCACAAGGTCTCTCTTACAAATCGAAACATTTAAAAAAATACTTCTCAGATTATATTGTTTTTTTGTATCTAGATTTACCATCTTGTGCCTAGACCACAACTTATGACTTGAAATCTAAGACTTTCAACAGGGCCAGTTCCCTTTAATTTCAATAATTTATCACCTCAAACTCGAGAACGACCGATAACTATTATGGAGAGCATCGTGGCAAAAAATCAAAAGTGTCCTAGTTGTAAATATCAGATGACCAGCAAAGAAGTTGGTCCGGAATCGTTTTTAGTCTGTGCCAACTGCGGAGGACGATTAATTCACAAAAAACTATTAAAAGAAAATCTCTCTCCACTCTTTTTTAGAAGAATAGATTCTCGAATAGATGAAGACCGCATGAGCAAATCGAAAAGAAAGTGTTTCGATTGCAATGGTCAATTCCAAGAGATGATCGTCAAAAGTGGAGCTCAAAACGTGAGAATAGATGTCTGTAAGAGCTGCGACACTCTTTTCTTTGATGTGGATGAACTGGAGAAGCTCCCTCAACTCACATACCCAAAATACGATCTTTCGCTTCCTCCCGAAATAAAAAGAGATGTGAGTCACTCTGCTCGCCCTACCAAATCTACAAAGTTCAAGTTCTCTTTTCAAGATTTCGGCCTTGGATGGTCGCAAAAAAAGTTTTTTGTATTTAACTGGAAGATTTTACCAGGCCTGCTAGGACTGCCTGTTGAAACCGAAGACAATTTAACTCGAAAACCAGTGCTAAACTACGTACTGATAATAAGCACCATGCTCATCAGCACCCTCGGTTTTTATTGGATACCTAATCTATACGAAATTTTAGGACTTCAAGGTGAAAACGGATTTAGATACGGAGGAATAAATTTTCTCACATATTGGTTTGTTCACGCGAACTGGTATCATCTCCTATCCAATATGTATTTCCTATGGATCTTCGGTGACAATGTTGAAGATGACCTTGGACGAGGGGCTTACACGATCATGCTACTTGCAGGAACTATTCTAGGAGGACTGGCTCAATACCTTTTCACTCCAGATGGCGAATTCGTCCTCGGAGGTGCAAGTGGAGGTATTTCGGCAATCATTCTTTTTTACGTACTGAGGTTCCCTCGGGCAAAACTTGCACAAATGTTCTTTTTAGTTTGGATTCGCATACCAGCATATGTCTACGCCATCTTTTGGATTGGTCTTCAATGGTTAACTCTTCAAAGTCAGCTTCTCGGTGAAACCCGTGTTTCTGGATTGGCTCACACAGGAGGAGCTATAGCAGGCTTTTTGGCATGGTTTATATGGAGATTCCAACCAGAGGAAGATCAGATTCCAATCAAGGATCAGTAGATACGGAGAGGATTTGACATTCCTCATGGCTCGACTTCAAATAAAGAAACGAGGTGAAATATGAAACTCTTAAAATTGATTTTGTTTACAACGTTCCCATTCCTTTTGGTTTCGCAATTCGCTCTAGCAGATAGTGTTTTCTTGCAAAAGATTAAAGGTAAAGGTGTAAGCCAGGGACAATCCGAAGCCGTTGAGGAGCTTACCAGATCTGCAATTGAAGACTTAGGAGGTTACAAACTCGTATCCTCAAAAGGCAGTGCAGAAATCCAACTTCGAGCTCGACTCATAAAACTTGGTGAATCCATCATTTTTTCTATGAGTAAATATGAAGATGGCAAAAAAACAGACTCCACAAAACTCAAAGCTCTGGATTTTGATGATATCGACAGAGTTGTTGTTAGAGTCGTCCGGGCTGTGCTCAAAGGTAAGAACGCAAAAAAGAACGCTCAACTTGACGACGTCACTCGAGAAGAGGTGACTTCTACCAATCGCAGAATAGAACCTGTTTCACAGTGGAGATTCGGCATTGGTCCCGTCGCATTCAGCAACCTGAATGAGAGTGATGCAGGTGTTGGTTTTTTTCTTGGTCGACATTTTGCTGTAAATCCTGATTTTGCAGTCAATCTAAATCTTGATTTAGCCTATGGCCGCGAAGACTCAAACGCTTCAATCGTTAGTGGACAAGTGGGTATCGATTACTTTTTCACTCGATCAAACACAAGTATTTATATAACGGGTAATACTGGCTACTCCACGGCTGCTTTAAACGACAAAGATGTAGATGATTCAGTTATAAACATATTTGGAGAGTCAAAATCAGGTTTTTCGGTAAACGCAGGAGTTGGAGTAAAGCTTTTTAGAGTAAGTACCATCAACATTGCTTTTCAAGTAGACTACAATTATTTGTTTTCTGAAAACTCCCTAGGAAACCCGAACTGGACAACTCTTAAGATTTTATTGTTTAAAGGCGGAAACTAGTTTGAGAAACTCCTTAAAAGGAGTTTTCTCTCAACTTACATGGACCCTAGTCAGCTTCCAATTGGCATTGGTACTAGGGACCATCCCCTTTCACTTTCTCTTATTGGACTCAGAACAAAGACCAATCTTTAAAGTTAACTTAGAAGCTCTAACAACATTGGCCGTTTATGGATGGCCTATAATCATTGCCGCTATTTTACTAACAACAACTTGGGTTCGAAATATTCCTGTTATGGAATCAATCTACAACAGGCTAAACTCACCACCTTTTGGACCATGGATTCGCGAAGCTCCTTGGTGGCATTTCCTTATTGTATCGATACTTGCTGGAGTTTCGGAAGAATGGATTTTTAGAGGGGTACTCCAACTAAAGCTAGGCTTCTATTTCGCTGCGATTCTTTTCGGACTATGTCACTTTCTCACATTCACTTATTTTGTACTCGCTACCCTAATGGGGCTATATCTTGGATTGATGTTTGACGCCTCGAGCAACAACTTGTTCCCCGTTATATCCCTCCATTGCATCTATGATTTTATCGTTCTTATGCTTCTAAAGTTTCACTGGAATTCAGCGAATTTGGACAAAAACTGAAACCCAAATTGAATTCCTTTCAATAGTTTTATGCTCAAAAATCTTAGAAGGCTTTTAGGCTTTGGCCCTAAGTTTGCTCAGTATTCTGGCGGGTGTAATTTAAAAGGGTTCAAAACCCTTTAACGTTAGGGTCGATATTTATGAAAAATGATTCAGTTAAAGAAGTTGCTTCGGTAGTATTCGTAACAGTTCTATTTGCGCTATTAGTGCTTCCACTATTGCAAGCCTAAGTTCTTATATTCATTTTTGAACTCAATGAAGAACTGTAAACTAGACAAAGAAACTCTAAAAGCTTTGGTTAGAGGTAAATTACTACCTTTAACCATGCTCTTTATGATGATTCTTCTTCCAGGAATAACTGCTCAAAAGGCTCAGACGACGGAAACGGACAAACTTCCCGTTAACGCTCCTGAGAATATAGTAGTCCTTGAGAGAGCAAAAAATAGCTTTGCAGATCAATTGAGAAGCGAAAGAACCCAGTCAAACAGAGTTCGCGAACAACAGCTCATAGAGGAACTTGACCCGGGTTCTCCTTTTTACTCTTGGAATTTACTTCTTTCTAAAAAGCTGGAAGCTGGTCAGATTTTGACGGGATATAGCTTAACATACGACCTAAAAACAAAAATGCCTGATTTCGATGAGTCTAAACTCTGCGAAATTGAAATCCTAGATATGCTCTTCATGGATAATCAAACCGTGCAGACACTTATTATTAAGTTCAATGGCCGTACTTTTGAAGTTCTTCCCAAAGATTCTAAAAGTGCTCAAGGTACGAATGATTCTGAATCTCATGAGATACAGCTCAGCTGGTCTTCTGAAAGAGGAATTCAATCTCTCTTTATTTCTTACCTTTCTCACAGGGGCTCTAATTTCGAATATGCGCTTAATTCTACTGAAGGTTGCATATTCGTTAACAAACAAGACCTCTTCAATGAGGTCGAGCCCAAAGATGCAGTGGACTTCTTTTAGTTCTAAGTGACAATCTTGTAAATTTTGTAAAACATCGCCGGCCAATTAACCGCTCTTAGGTCTAAATGTGTAATAACTCTCGTGTTCTCTAGGCAGTCCTTAATGCTCAGTTTTGCCACTAAAAAGTAAATGCTTCAGCACAATTTAGCCCAGAGCCCGTTTAATGTAGTACGTCTTTTAAATATATCGGCACCATGATTGCACACTATTGGACGATCGAAAAAAATAGAGATCGATCGCTTATAGTGGTTAGGAGAGAGTGATGTATTGGCAATTGAATTCATGCCCAAGGTGCCAAAACCAAATTAAACAAGATCAGATCGTTGGAAAAACTATGATTTGTAATAATTGTGGTTGGAGCGATTCTGTCGATTGGCAAAAGAACCTTAAGAAAGAAAAATATAAATCATACTTAAACAAAGTTTTCTTAGTATTAGCTGGCCTTCTCATTGTGGGGTTTGCAATTCAGCATCAAACCTATAAAGGCAAAACCTTAGCTTTCAACTTTTATTCAGCACAAATGATGGCAGGTATTATCTCGCCTTCCGGTGCAGAAAGCCTTGGAAATATTTGTTTTGAAATCGAAAAATTTGAATGTGCTGCCAAAGCATACAATAAAGCGGTAACAAACAATACTCAAAGTGAACGTCCTTTTGTTCTTGTAAACCTTGGAAAGTCTCTTACCGAAATTGGCCAATATCAGGAAGCTGTCGGGGTTTTTGAACTCGTTGAAGACAATACCGAGGCTATGGTAGACGCCTACCAGTCGTACGGATTAGCTCTTCAAAATAGCGATCTCAGTGAGCGCGCTATAAAAGCCTATTACTCCGGACTTACTTCTTCACAATTAAATGATGAACTCGTAACTAATCTTGTTAACTTACTTAAAGAAAGTAACAAATATACAGACGCGATAAGCGTGATTGGTTCTTACCTATATAGATTCCCTCGAAAAACCAAAGAGTGGAACATAAAAGTCCAGTCTTTGTTTGTTGAAGCTGAAAAGACTGAACCTCTCTACAATTCAGAGCAGGTGGCTTTAGCGGGAGTGAATAAAAAGTTTCATATTCCAGTCGAAGTCGCTGGTATTGCAGAAACTCAAATGTATATGATTTCTGAAAAATCAGCATATATGACAATTAATGGTGAAGTCGCTAAAAAGAATCGCCTAAATATCGCAAAGAGACTCGGCACTATCAAACTCATGACTCAAATGGGTCGAGAGATACGAGCCCGCAGAGTTCTTTTAAGCCAAGTACGAATGGGACCATGGCTTATGCGAAATGTACAAGCAGTGATCTGTGATAACTGTGCTCCGGTCATTGGTCGTACTGTTCTAAAGAAATTCAAATGGTCTGAGTCTAAAATCGCAGGCACCGACCTTTTGGCTTTAAATATTAAATAGTTTTGTTCCATATTTTCTAGAGTGCTACAATTGTCTAATGGGAATCCAAGACGATTTAGCACTCGTACTGAGCGGTGGTGGCTCCCGAGGGGCCTACCAAGCCGGAGTCATTCGAGCCTTAAGTGATATTCAGATCGAAAAGCAGCGAAGCTTTTCTCCGCAGATTTTGACTGGAATCAGTGCCGGCGGCATCAATGCAACATTCTTAGCAAGCCAATCCCATGACTGGAAACGAGGGGCTCAACGTTTAAGCGCATTATGGACTCGTCTACGCTTTAACAGCGTGTTTAGAACCGACCCCTTTTCCCTTGGGCAAATTGGAATCAAATGGATTAGAGACGCCACAATCGGCTCTTTCGTAGCCCGGAAATATGCTCAATCCTTATTGGAAACTCAGCCCCTAAGAGAATACTTGAGAAGAGGACTCCCCTACCATCTTATTCAAGACAATATAAATAAAGGGCACCTAAAGGCCGTCTCAGTGACCTCTTTCTGTTACACCAACACTCACTCATCTACGTTCTTTATGGGTTCAGATGATTTAGAAGAATGGCAGGCGGGACCACGCTTTGGAAAAAGAGCGGAACTAAAAATCGAACACCTTATGGCATCGGCAGCAATTCCTATATTGTTTCCACCCGTTCAAATTGGTCGACAGTTTTTTGGTGATGGTTGTTTAAGAAATGATTCTCCGCTGAGTCCGGCTATAAATCTGGGAGCTAACAAACTCATCGTTGTGGGTGTGTCCCAGTCTCAATTGGAAAAAAAGTTGGATCACGACCAATTCGAACCTTCTGTGGCTAGAATTTTCGGAATGATCTTAAACGATCTCATGCTAGATGCTGTGGATACAGACATCTCAAGACTCCAAAGAATCAATGAAGCCATCAGCCAACAAGAAGAACGCTCTTCTCGCTTCAGGCATATAGATGTTCTTTGGCTCAGGCCTCAGCAGAGCATTGCTCGAATCGCTGAAAGACATTTTGCATCCTTACCTTCAACAATTAAGTATCTCCTCAAGGGATTGGGCTCATCCCACGAAGCCTCTGAAATAGCCAGTTACATATTATTCTGTTCAGGTTATCTAAGAGAACTCATCGAAACCGGCTACAAAGACACGATGTCGAGAAAAGAAGAGGTCTTGGAGTTCCTAAAGTAAGAGTCATCACACTTCGCTGCGCCGCGCATCTATCTATATAATAGGCAGAATTACGACGCCATATTTAAAGACCTCAATTTGTACACGAAATAAGAAGCTTTTAAGTGACTGTATTCTCATTTTACGAGTAAATTCAAGACTCTCAAAAGCATGTGGAGTTTTCATTGAGTCTATTAACAAGTCTACTATTACTGGTTACCGTTTCCCGTCTCTTGGGGCGTTTAGCTAAAGGCTTGGGGCAAAATGAAATTGTCGGTGAGATTTTCGCAGGCTTACTTTTGGGTCCCTCGATTCTAGGCTTGGTCAGCATCACTCCTGAGCTAAAAGGTGTGGTTGAGCTAGGTGTTTTCTTGCTTATTTTTAGCGCAGGGCTCGAAATTGAATTTCACGAGATCGTCGACGCCATCAAAGGAAAAGCTCTTGGAAGTGCGATCGTTGGCTTTTTACTACCTTTGATTTCTGGAATCCTACTATGCATGCAATTTGGCTTTGAGCCTTTGACTGCAACCGTTGTGGGCTTATGCCTTGCAATTACTGCTCTTCCCATTGTTGTTCGATTACTATCCGCCAATAATTTAATTGATTCAAAGTTCGGCCACAATGTCCTCGGTGCGGCAGTGATCATCGATATTCTTGCCCTTCTTGTTCTTGGTGTGGTTTTCGACCTTAAACAAGAAGCAGATTTTTTAAGCATCCTCAAAACAGTTGGAATCACTAGCGCTAAAATCATTCTCTTCTTTTTAATCGTACTTATGGTGAACCGATTTCTTCGAAAAGAAATTACGACCATCGAAAGAACTCGAAAAGTTATCGATAAGATGTTTAAATTTCTAGGCGAAGAAGCTGTTTTTGGAATTGCCGTCCTATTTGTACTTTTATTTAGTACGGTGACTGAAGAACTCGGTTTGCACTTTATTATCGGTGCGTTCTTCGGCGGATTACTCCTCAATAAAGATATCATTGGTGACGAGTTCTTCCCTCCTTTAACAAGAACCTTAGATTCTGTGAGTTCAGGCTTTTTAACTCCAGTATTCTTTGCCTTCATCGGTTTACAGCTAACAACAGATGCTTTCTCTAACCTAGGATTTTTAGCTGCTGTTTTTGCCGTTGCCTTTTTGTCAAAAGGCCTTGGGGGCTACGTCGGCTCAAGAATCGTTGGTGTGACTCATCAATCCAGTTTGAAAATGGGGATCTTTTTAAACGCTCGAGGGGTCCTCGATTTAGTGATCGCAGATATCGCATTCGATCGAGGGTATATTGGTGCAGATGTGTTTTCCATCCTTGTTATTATTGGGATTTCTTCAACAGTTCTTTCTCCGATAGCTTACAAGATCCTCTGTAAACCAAGCCAAGAGAGTGATTCTGAATCTATCTCTCAAGAGATTAGCTCCGGATCTTCAGAAACCCCAGGGACTGATGGTTCTGGAACTCCAATAAAGTCCTAAACAAAATTAGAGGACTTATTCCTGTCGAACTTTTTTACAGCTGTCTCATTTCTAGCTAATTTTCGTTTTTTTTGGCTAAGTATTTCAATACCTTCGACTTGAGGATTTGGCCATTGTGGAGCTAAGTGACCCTGTTACTCTAGATAAAGCGGTACGTTTCCTGGGGCTACGGATTATGTCGAAATTGGTGGATTGGTGTATGAATCGTAAGTTACGGGTTACAAGCTTAGCTTTATTGTCTATTGTTATTATAGTTGCATTTCAGAACTGTAATAATGACGTCGATTTTGGTCTCAAAGACGAAATTTCTGCAAAAGCAAATGCAGCAAATTCATTCCTTATAAATAACGGTGCTCAATTTACAAATAAGCTAGATGTTACTTTGAATTTAGAGAGTAAAAACGCTCTTCGAGTGGCAGTCTATCAAGGCAACAACTGCCAAGGTGAACCAGAATACTTAGACTACGATTCAGAAGTGATCTGGACACTCGGTGACGACAATAACAACGTTCAGGTATCTGTTCGATTCGAATCTTTGCGAGGAACTCAGTCAGGAGTTCGTCTTAGTGATTGTATTAGCGATAGTATTGTTCATGACGGACTAGCCCCACTTCTCAAAGTTGAAAGTGGCCCAGCTAGATTTACTAATAAAAGTGATTCAGACATAGAGATGTCTCTCGATGAAAAGGGCAGCGGACTTAAGAGTCTTGAGTGTCTTTTGGATGATGAGTTAATGGATGACTGTTCTGAGCTAATTAGCTTGAATGATCTTTCGGAAGCTCCACATAACTTTAAAGTTAGAGCAACAGATCGAGCTGGAAATGTTTCTGAATGGACAACTTGGAATTGGTCGATTGATCAAACACCTCCAGTTGTAACAGTTTCTTCCGGTCCAGCGGCATTGACTAATGTTGCGGCTGCTCGAATCGCTTTTGCAGCTTCAGATGACAAATCTGGAATTGCGGGCTTTAAATGTAAATGGTCTGACGAACCAGAATATAAAAACTGTAAAGACGTTATCGCACGGGGTGATTTAAGAGAAGGTGCTCAAAACGTAATTATTGTAGCGAAAGACAATGCTGGCAACCAGTCGGAGCCTTTTGCATATAGATGGGAAATCGATACTCTTCCTCCTGGTCAATTCCAGATTCTTGGTATCGATGGTGGACCTGGATCTAATGATCAGAAAATCGATAGCTGGTTTTCTGGCGAAACAACAGTTAGAATCGGATGGTCACGTGCAACCGACGGTATTAAATACAATGGATCGATACTGGATGGACAAACTGAGATGTGCTCATTCGAAACTCAAGATATTTCAATGAGTGTTCAAGACTGTGACCTTGAGTCGAATAAAGACTACAAACTGATGATTTCAGCCACGGATAGAGTTGGCAATATAACAAGTCAAGATATGGACTTCACTGTAGATCGAGACGGCCCTACAATTAATTTTGCAGAACCAGTCGTCGATAATGAAGAAATGACAGCCAAACTAAATTTCACGGCTCAAGACAACTATGTTCTTGATACGGTTTCTTGCAGAATTTCAAATGATGATAATTATTTAAGAGAACTAAACTGTGAATCAGGCAAAGAAATCATGCTTGAAGGACTAGCAAAAGGCGTCTACACATTCTCGGTTAGTGCTAATGACAAAGCTGGAAATTCGACTACACGTAACCAACAAGTCGAAGTTGTTCCTATCGTTTGTAACCCATTTGTTCAAACTGAAGAAAACTGTGAAAAAGGACTCAAAGGAAATATCTACTACCTGACCAACGAGCAAAGAGGTCAGTACAGAAGAGTTGATGACTATATAAAATACGGAACTAAGGTTGAAGCGACGGTATATTTCAATCAATTGGCGATCCCTACTCTGAGCTGGACTCTCGGTTTTGAAACTGATCGCGGTGCAACTATCAGAGGAAATGAAGGACAGAAGTTATTTGAATACTTTGCTCTTGATATCCAATCTATTCTTAAGCTTTCAGATGAAGATTCGGAAGGTTATTACCAGTTTGCAGTTTTATCTGACGATGGCTCTGTTATTAATTATCAAAACGAAGATGGAGAGATGGCCACTTTGATCAATAATGATGGTAATCACCCTACGCGCATGGGTTGTAGTGATCAGATCCTACAACTCACTAAAGATAGTCGAATTCCAATAAGAGTAAAGTACTATCAAGGACCAAGAAATCACATTTCTCTCACCATGATGTGGAGAAAAGTTGAAGATCCTGCAAATGTCGTTAGAGACGAACTTTGTGGACAGCAAGGTAACAGTAAGTACTTTGGAAGCAAAGACTCCTACAAGTCTCCAGACTACGAAAACTATAAGTATGCTGACCTAGTCAATAGAGGTTGGAAAACTATTGCTCCAGCAAATTTCGTTTTGGAC
Source organism: uncultured Pseudobdellovibrionaceae bacterium (assembly GCA_964523195.1). Classification (GTDB taxonomy): domain Bacteria; phylum Bdellovibrionota; class Bdellovibrionia; order Bdellovibrionales; family JAGQZY01; genus JAUHWN01. The sequence goes on along the minus strand of CAZFYV010000027.1, from coordinate 1,952 downwards.
GAAGAGGTTGCTCCAACTCCACAAACTCCTATGAATTAATATCCCGTATAGCAATTCATAGCTTTAACCCAAAAAAAAGAGAAGGTATTTTCAGAACCTTCTCTAGATCTCCCATAATTTGTCATACACTTTCTAGATTGTAAATATATTTTTTTAAGTCCATAGTCTTTCTTGTAAGGAGGAATATGAACCAAGGAATTCTCGCAATTGATTTCGGAACCACAAACTCGGTAGTCACCTACTGTGATGAAAAAGGGGCGCACCTCCCTCTAGAATTGGACACCAATAGCTCAGACCCAACCATCACCCGAAGTTTGCTGTACTTTAAAGAGGACCAAAACCCCGTATTCGGACAAAGGGCGATCAACGAATTCACCATAAATGAATGCGAAGGCCGCCTCCTGCGATCTATTAAAAAGTTCCTCCCACAGGAAAGCTTCAAAGGTACAACTATTGCCAACAAATTTTACTCCATTGAAAATCTGCTGGGTTCTTTTCTTAAGCACCTAAAAAAGAATGCAGAGTCTCAGCTAGAACGAAGCTTTGATAATGCTATATTTGGGCGTCCTGCTCGTTTTTCCTTTAATCAAGAACTTGATAAGTTGGCTGAAAGTCGACTCTTAAAAGCTGGAACAATTGCCGGCTTCAAGAATATTGAGTTTCTAGAGGAACCAATTGCGGCAGCACAAGATTACAGAAAAACTCTCCATGACACACAAATCATCGCCGTTATCGATTTAGGCGGAGGAACATCAGACTTTACTATCATGAAACTGTCTCCAAGTAAGTTCAGTGCCAGTGATGTTCTCTCGATGACAGGAATAAGTTTGGCCGGTGACTCTCTTGACAGCTGTATTATGAAAAATTCTATTTCAAAGCACCTTGGAGCAGAACTGAACTACAAACTTCCATTCTCATCCAATACACTAAAAATGCCTCCGATCATCAAAGATAAGCTTCTCTCCCCTCCCGATATCGCACTTATGAAACGATCTGACATAAAAGATTTTATTGAAACAGTACAAAGAAGTGCTGTTAACGAGATTGATAAAGATAAAATAGAGAAACTTAAAGTCCTTATCGATGACAATCTTGGCTTTCCTATCTACGAAACTATTGAAAACTGCAAAAGAGAAACTTGCATTAATGATGAGGCAAACTTTAACTTTGATTATCCCTATGTAGAGATAAAAGAACATATCAAATATGAGGACTTTGAAACCTGGTGCGAAAACAATACTCGACTCATTTTCGATCAACTCGATGAAGCCTTAAAACTCGCGCAATTGACCTATAAAGACGTAGATCAAGTATGTATGACCGGAGGAACAAGTAAGGTTCCATTCATTTTCAAGAACCTTGAGAGTCGCTTTAGGCGTGAACAACTCTTTACCCACGAGAATTTCCATTCAGTCTCTTTGGGACTTGCCAAACACGCTTTCGAAAGCCACTTATCCCAGTAGTTACAGGCACTTAAGGGCCTTAAGATTTCTACCCAGTACAAAACTAGACCAAATCAAAAAGAAATTTCGGTGAACAAAACTCCTCGGAAACTTATAATTACAGATAGTTATGGATTCTAGCCGATATCAAAAACTCATTAAAACTCATGCTTCGCTGGATGAAGCAAAAAGAACTGATCTCACACAAGGGCCAACACTTGCCGTTCTTTCAAATTCTGAAACGAAAAGCTTTCAAAACTGTCTTGCCGGCAGCTTCATTGATGAAGGTATTCATTCAAACATTATAGCTACCGAATATAACAACTTAGCAGTTGATAGTTTAGATCAATCAAATTCAATATATGCGACCAATCCTGACTTTGTTCTCTTTTTATTAAGTCCATTTCAAATCTTAGACCAGACGACAAACTTAAAAACGATGGCAGAAATGTTTATCGAAGAGATCACAAATTACTCATATAAAATTACGGACAAAGGGCGCAACGTATT
>CAZFYV010000026.1:0-21303 GCA_964523195.1 uncultured Pseudobdellovibrionaceae bacterium | reverse complement strand
AAAAGACGTCCGTTACCAGACTCAGACCATTCATGAGCAAGGCGCAACTCTTCAATTGAATAAATAGGTACAGCCAGTTTTAACATGACCTTCCCATCATCAAAAACCGTAACTCTTTTGAGAAGTTCCTCCATAGTTTCGTTTTCTTTTCGCTCATGAAAAGAAACGATATTAGAGTGAACTCCCGGCCCTCCCCACTCACCAGGCCAATCAATATAATCGAATTCATCACTCTCTTTTACAGACTCTCTAGATTTTCTAAAACTCATAATGGAATAAAAATCTGCGGCTTCGAATTTTAAGCTTTCAATTTGCTCGTCTGTTAAAAGATCATCACGATACTCAACGGTATTGACACCTAACCGAGTTAGCACATTAATGAGTTTTTTTAATTTTGAACGGGATGATACGTGATGAGGCATAAACGTAAATACAGTTCTACTCAACTGATTAGAAGGATTAAAAAGCCTCCATTCGCCAGCTTTCCCAGCTTCAGCTCCTTCTTGGAGAGTCAGAGACCAGTCGCAGACATCTCTATAATGTTTCTCTCTCTCATCAAAACGGGACAAATAATCTTCTATGGGCTTAAGGTCTTTGTTTAGAGGAGGGCGGTCTAAAAATACTCGTCCATTTCTATCAATTTCTCTTCGAACCCAGACGATTTCCCAATCTTCTGGAAGCGGCCCCATATAACCCGCACCAATAGAAACTACGACTGGCACTGGAGCCATTTGCCATTCATTAACAACTTCATCAAACACTTTCGCTTCAACTTCGCGAAACTCCGACTCAGTTCCATTTTCGAAAAAAGAATTTATTGCTTTGTTTGTTCGATTTTCTATCTCGTCATCTAGATCAATTCCAAGAAGCCCTACACCTTGCTTTTGCGCCTGTCGCATAAGTCGCTTCATGAGAGAGGTTTTTCCAGCTCCTCTATGACCTATAAGAAGAATCTTCACATTAAACTCCGATAAACTTCCCAATACCCAGGGAAGCTTTTTCTAACCACATCTTGGTCCTCTATTGTAACCCGAGCCCCCACTAGACGTGCAACTGCTGCGGACATTGCCATTCGATGGTCAGAATCAGGAGAAAAACTCCATTTTCCAGTACTTTCAACCTGCCCCACTTCAAGAGTATCAACTATACGAAAGTCACTATCACTAGCCTCAAAATTAACACCAAGTCTCTCAAGTATTTCACTCACTTTTTTGATTCGGTGTGACTCTTTGTACTGCAAATTTTTTAATCCTGAAAAATATGAAGGGCTATCAGCAAATGCACAAACCAGGGCAAGAACTGGAAATAGGTCAGGGGAATTAGCTAGGTCAATTTGAATTCCGGAAAACGATTTAGCGGGAAAGACTGTCCAATTTCCATTTTCGAAGCTCTGCTTAATACCCATTTTTTCAAATATCTCAAAGATCAAACTATCACTTTGCAAGGATGGTCTTGCTAGTCCTGAAATCGTAATTGCCTTAGAAAAAACTGCCAAGGCCGCTACACTTACTGCACTACTCCAATCACTTTCCAAAGTTAAACTACTCTTTTTGGGAACTGAATTGGAACTATCAAAAAAAACTTTCGAATCTTTTTTTTCAAACTCACAAAGACCTAAAGACCTCAAAATAGAAGTCGTCATTTCTAAATAAGACACCGAGTGAGATAAGTCCTTAAGTTTGACAGAAAAATTATTCTCGAGGCACAAGCTTGATAGAAGAATTGCACTTGCAAATTGAGTGCTCTTTTCACAAGAAACCTCTACTGATTTACTTAACTCCCATGGACCTTCAACTTCGATAAAATCTGATTCTTCTCTAACCTCTACACCCAAAGATCTAAGACACTTGTACAACTCGGAATGGGGTCGGGATAACAGTTTTTCAGAAGCTTTTATCTTAACTTTCCGACTTAACCTAGAAGCTCTCGCCACAAAAAATCTAAAACTCGTTCCACCTTCAAGAAAAGTGAATTCCGAGTCTCCATTTAACAAGCCTTCCAAAGCAGTCTTCAAAGTTTCCACATCGTCACATCGAGAATTTACTTCTATATTCAAATCCGGGAAAAAAGACTTAACGATCAAAGCTCTATTTGCGAGAGACTTGGAGGTACCAACATCAACTAGAAGTTGCTGAGACATTACAACCAACCTTGACGCTTTAACTCATTGATAATTTGTTGATGAGTCACCAAGACAACTTGCGGGATTCCTTTGCCTTTTAAAAAAACGAACTTTACTGAATTTTTCGTTTCGGTCTTCTTATCTTTCGTTAGAAGACTTTTAACTCGAGATGAGCTTACTTGTTTCTTAAATTTTGTTTGAAACCTGGAAACATCAACATGGCAACTCTCTTCAATATATTCTGACCACCCACTGCAGATTTTTTTGGATATATAGCCCCTTTGTTTTGACCAGTTCAACATGAAATGAAGCCCCAAAGCCACTGATAACCCATGGCTAGTACCCAATACTGATTCGATTATATGTCCAGTAGTATGCCCTAAATTTAAACCATGCCTTATACCTTTGGTTTCATAAGGGTCTTTTTTGATAATATTGTATTTAACATCAATGGCGGCAGGCAAATTTTTCCACAGAGATTTGCTATTTGCTGCTGATTTGAGATTTGAGAGCTTTGCCCAACTCTTATTGGTGAGCAATGCATGTTTTATAAACTCACCTTGAACATCGATTTCGAGTGATTTTGGCTGAGTCTCCAACAGTTTTTTGCTTACATAAACTGCATCGGGATAATAAATTGTTCCTATTTGATTTTTAACTTTTTCAAAATTCAACCCGTTCTTACCGCCATGAGCAGAATCAATGGCCGCAAGCCATGTCGAAGGGATCTGAATAAACTGAGTGCCGCGGTGATAGACACTAGCCAGAAAGCCTACAAAGTCGCCTATACTTCCTCCACCCATGGCAATAATCTTCAAACGATGGCGATCTACCTTAGGTACTATCGTGGAAATAGCCCTCAAATGTTTTTCAAATTGAGCCAAGGACTTCAAGCTCTCGCCAGCCTTGACTCCATATGAATTTTGAAAGCCCCCGATAAAGGCTTTAGTTGCACTGTCTTTCAAAAGATTATTATCAAAAATCAGCAAACTGTCTTTTCGCAGACTCTTTAGCCTAGGATAGGAATTACTAAATACAACTTTAGTTTTAACTAATGGAGCTTTGGCCATGAAATAGTCATATCAAAGAGCCCTTCAATAGACTACGAATCGCCCTGAAATGATGCTAGGAGTCCGAATCAGACTCCCTATTTGGCACTCTATTCTTCTTCAGATCGAGATTTAAAGTCGTCTGTAAGCTCTTTACCGCTCGTTACCCGTTCGATGTTGCTAGCTAAGAGATCAAAGTCATTTCGAAGCTTATTAAGTGACTCTTCCACCTCTGCTTTATTCATATTTGTCGTCACTGTCGTCAGGTCAAGGGTCAGTTGTCGAGCAAAATTAATGATCATATTGATAGTTCCAACCTCATCTGAATCACGAGATCCAATCTTATCAGTAAACTTCTCTCTAAACACCTGACCATGGCTGAGAATCCCTAAGATCGCCTCTTTTTTAGCTTCTCTTTGAGCTTCAGAAAGTGTCTCAACTTTATCAATATCAGAAACAAGTTGATTCAAAGAATCGAGGTATAATTCATAAATATTTCGAGCTCGTTCGATATTATCAACAACACCTAACTCGTCATTTTTACCTTCAACAAATTCTTGGATCTTTTCATTCAATAAAACATTAGCAAGTCTTAACTCAGTATGGATCTTATCAAGGTCACCCTTTGCGTTCCTTTTAATACTTTGAACCTTTTTTCTAAGGGTAGCGATATCCATTCCCAGTTGTGAAAGCTCAGCAGGGTTAGCCACAGTATGAAAGAAGTGTCCAAACTCAGCAAAGAACGCTGATGCCGCTGACAAAACTTCACTAAGTTCCTTTTCGGTCATATTTTCTCGAACAGGTTGATCTAAGATTGCCTGTAAAGTCCCTTGAATTTTATCTTCAGCGATCGAAACACGAACGAGATAAGCCGATGAAATTGCATCTAAGCCACCTTTTTCAGCTCGCTCCAAGGCTCTTCTAATTTTTCTTTTTAGAGAAGCCCGATGCCAAGCTTCACCAATTCGACCAAATGTTTTGGCAGCACCTGCAAATCCAAATCGAGAAGCGAATGCCAACGCAGTAGGAACAATCATCAAAAGACCTTCAGTTGGCATAGCAGCGCCTATCGCGCGACCCAAATTTGCTAAAAAACCAACTTCGACTGGAGTAATACCTGATGCCCAGAACGCAATTTGAGCAGCCGTAAACCCAAGAGCCGCAATGATTGCCACTTCTTTTCCACCAGCTAAGACCTGTCTACTAGGGTCTCTGTAGGGCTCCATAAATTTGTTATAAATTTCATGGGACTTTACCATGAGAATATTAGACTTAACCGTCCCAAGAAAATTTGTCCCCTCAAGGATTTGAGACATTAAGCTAATTGCCATTTTCTTCTTTTCAGCATCAGCTTCAATTTTCTCCATTTCAGCTAGAAATGCTTTTACTTCCTCAGCATTCAAGCCAAGCTCGATTTTCGCATCAATCTCTTCATCTTTGAGCTGAGCGATCATGCGATCCCATACATCATTTGAAAAGTTCAAACGATTTGATTCATTTTTGATCAATTCAGATACACTTAACTCATAGGAGTCAGCAACATGTAATACCGCTTTTCCAAAAGCGAGAGAAAAGAAAATTCGATTCTCTTCGACTAAAAGGTCGAACATCTCTTTTGTAATCTGAATATCGTTTAGGGCAACCTCTGTGCTCGATTTTACTTCAACCAGATCCGTAGACGCTTTTCTAAAAAGAAAGGTCGCCTGACATTGCTGACTCGTATTAGCAAACGACTGGTAAGACGCAAAAACACTAGAAAGAATAATTGCGACAAGAATAGCAGCTCTAAAATTAAAGACCGATGAACCGTTCATCAAAAGTCCTCCCATAAATCACTAGACGTTCTAAACGAGTGGAAGCCTCGAAAATCAACTATCTATTATTTTGTCCCTGTTTTTGCATATTACATACCAGAATCTAGTGGGTTAAAATGCTCATAAGTTGCTATTTTTAATGGGAATTTCGCGAGAATTGAAAGCTCAAAGGACAAATTGCGGCGCCCTTACCTAGCGGCGCTTAATTTTCGGATCTAGGGCATCTCTGAGCCCGTCTCCAAGTAGATTAAAACCCAATACTAAAATCAAAATACAGATACCTGGCAAACTCACCATCCATGGGTCAGACTCAAAGTAGTCTTTGGATTCTGAAAGCATCGTTCCCCATTCTGGCGTTGGAGCTTGAGCCCCTAGCCCTAAAAACCCAAGGCCGGCCACCCAAAGGATTCCTTCTGAAAAGCCTAAACTCCCTTGAACAATGATTGGAGCCATACAATTGGGCAAAATATTTAAAAAGCAAACACGAAAAGGACTCGCGCCAAAACTCTGAGCCGCCTGAACATATTCCTTTTCCTTTTCTGCAATCACCGAAGCGCGAACCAGTCGAACAAAGGCCGGAATGGCAACTACACTAACAGCTAAAATTGCGTTAAATAGACTTTCTCCAAGAATAGCGACCACAACCATCGCTAGAAGAATACTGGGAAGAGACATTAAAACATCGGTCAAACGCATAACAAGAGTATCTACCCAGCCGCCCACATAACCTGCTAGAAGTCCCAGTAGAGTTCCTACAGTTAGTGAAAAACATACCACAAGAAAACCAACCAAAAGGGAAACTCTTGCTCCATAGATTAATCGAGACAGCATATCTCTACCAATGGTATCTGTTCCGAAAAGATATTCTGAAACTCCTCCCTCCAGCCAAGCTGGTGGCATAGGAAGAATTGGAACATCACGGAACTGCTCAATAGGGTCGAATGGCGCTACCAAGGGAGCAAACAAAGCCACCAGTGAAAATAAACTAACAATACTTAACCCAAATAAGGCACCCTTATTCTTTCTAAAAATCTTCCATGTTTCTACCCAAGGATTTTTAGTCATTAAAGATCCCTCATCCTCGGATTTATAAGCATATATATAAAATCAACGGAGTTATTCACAAAGATGATGATAAATGAAATAAGAAGAGTTCCACCTTGCAAAACGGGATAATCTTTAGCAAAGAGTCCAGATACAAACCATCGACCTATTCCAGGCCAAGAAAAAATACTCTCAGTTAAAATAGCCCCTGTTACCAGAGTTCCCACCATTAAACCTATAACTGTAACAATCGGCACTAATGCATTTCGAAATGCATGCTTCATCACTACCTTTATATAAGGCAAACCTTTAGCTTTTGCGGTTCGAATATAGTCTTCGTTTAATACTTCTAAAATACTAGATCTCGTCATTCTAGCTATCACTGCCAGAGGAATTGTACCAAGTGCAAAAGCAGGCAAAATCAAATGATGGAGTGAACTTTTCAATGCTCCCCACCATTCATCACTATAAAAACTGTCGATCAAATTGAACCCGGTAATGCTTGGTACTTCATAAAAAACACTAAGACGTCCCGAGACAGGAGTTAAATCAAGCGTTGTAGAGAACACAATAATAAGCATCAATCCCCACCAAAACACGGGCATACTAAAACCAAACAATGCGGAGGTCATGATAGAGTAATCCCAAAACGTAGACCTCTTGACAGCCGCAATGATCCCCAATGGAATTCCAATTAGAGTCGCAAACAATAGCGCAAAAAACGAAAGTTCCAAGGTGGCGGGAAATCGACTAACAAACTCATCTAAAACTGGTTCTTGAGATGTGATAGAAGTTCCAAAATCTCCGGTAAAAACGCCGCCAATATAATGGAAGTACTGAACGACTAAAGGTTTATCTAAACCAAGTCGCTCTCTAAACTCCTGATACACAGCTGGGTCCGCACCCCTTTCACCAATCAATAGTTGAACAGGGTCACCTGGAACCATTCTAGGAAGTGCAAATGCAATGATTGATATTCCAATGAGAGTTGGAATAACAGATTTGATTTTTTTAAAAACAAACTTTTTAATCATATATTAATGTATAATCTCACCTTGGATATACTAGGTATATGATGTGGGAAGAGACCAATCAATAGGTTGCCGATTTTTCTCACTTAAAAAATCATTAACGGCAGAGAACGGTTTAGTTCCAAAAAAACCACGATGGGCCGAGAGAGGAGACGGATGAACACTTTCGACAACCAAGTGACGCGATCGGTCTACTGCCTTGGCTTTCTTTTGTGCGTAACTCCCCCACAATATAAATGCCAATGGCTTTTCACTTTCGTTTAATGCAGCGACAATGGCATCAGTAAAGAGCTCCCATCCTTTATTCTGATGAGCACCAGCTTTACCTTGTTCGACTGTTAAAACACTATTCAGTAATAGAACGCCCTGTTCAGACCAAGAAGTCAAACAACCATGGGTAGGCGTGGAGATTCCTAAATCAGACTCCATCTCTTTATAAATGTTCCGTAACGAGGGAGGCAGTGCAACTCCCGGTTGAACTGAGAAACAGAGCCCGTGGGCTTGCCCTGGGCCATGATAAGGATCTTGCCCGATAATGACAGCCTTTACCTGATCAAAAGGGGTGGCATTTAAGGCCGCAAAATACAGGGACCCTCTGGGGTAAATTGTAGCGCCCTGGTCATAGCGAGATTTTAAAAAGGCTTTTAATTTGACCATATAGTCTTTTTTAAACTCTTCACCAAGCTTAGTTCGCCAACTCTCTTCCAGTTGAATACCTTGAGATATCTCTTTTGAAACGCCTAAGTTCAAATCTTGAGTTTCCATAGATGCACCTTTCGATCTCTTCTATTTCGCTATCAAAGGCTTTATATTTTGTCTAATACTAAAAGAACTAGTACTCGAATTTTGCAAAAGGTAAACTGAACAACATGAAATTAAAGAGTCGTAAACTCGATTTTTATAATTTGCCAACTGAACAGGTCGCGAAAGATCTTATCGGGGACATTCTTGAGATTAATCTTAGGAACTCAAATAAACCCATTCAGGTTAAGATTGTAGAAACTGAGGCTTACTTGGGACTGGAAGATCCTGCCTGCCATACGTTTGGAGGCAAAAAAACTCCTCGAACAGCCTCGATGTTTCTTCCTGGTGGACATTCTTATGTTTATTTTATCTATGGAATGTACCACTGCCTAAATGTGGTTACAGGAGACGAGTCGAGACCAGAAGCTGTTTTAATCAGGGCCCTCGAACCCGTATCTGGAGAGGATCGGATGCGCAGACTGCGTAATCCAAAAAAGAGATACGACTTGTGTAATGGCCCAGGCAAGTTATGCCTTGCTTTAGGAATCGATCAAAAACACGATGGCCTTAAACTTAACCAAAAACCAATGCGAATATTAACACCTAGAGATAAAGCATCCCCAAAAATATCGACATCACCTCGAATCGGAATCGGCACAAAACACGAAGCTTGCTTTTGGCACCTTAGATTTTTTGAAAAAGACAATCCATGGGTTTCGAAAGTACCCAGTGGTAACCCCAAATAATTATTCTGGTTGAATCTGACAGTAGAAATGACCTTGAAATTTTGGGTTTCGAATTTCACCGTGGACCAAGAACCTTCCTTTGTATTCCTTAACCCTCGATTTCATAGACCATTGCTCAGTTGCAGAAGAAGAAAGTGTTAACCCATTTTCAAAGCGATGGATAATAGAATCATCACCATGTTTTAAGCGAGCTTGATTTCTAATTTTGTTAATACGAGTTTCACAAAGAGACTGGAAGGGCCCATAGGATTCAAATTGATTGGCCACAACTAAAGAAACTTTATTACCAGCCTTCAGAAGATACGAAGGAACAACAAAACTCTCTTGCAAATTTTTAGAAGCAGGGGCCGCTTCAATTCGGTAAGAGCAATATCCAGGACCAGATGCGGACTTAGCACGCGTTAAGGACTTCGCTCTTTTTGATTTGAACATCATTGACAGCCGATCATGGTAGCCCAGTTGATCGAGCTGCTTGACGACCTCTTTATTTTGAGAGTCTTGAATCTTCTCAGGCCAAGCCATCCACTGAGTTGAACAGACCTCAGTAGCAGCCATAGCCAAAGGACTAACAAGCGCTAGAAGTAAAATTTCTAAAAAGCTTAAAAGCCTCAAATTCACCCCAAATCCCCGTTTAAACGTAAACCCTAAACTTTGTACAAAGGGGTACCGCAAAGAGTCAACTATGCCTTGTAACTCTCTCTCCGATTTTTACGAATACCTGTAAAAAGGAAAGACCCCACTAAAGGTCATAACATAGATGGATATAGAAAAAATGAGTTATATTAATAGTTTATATATGTTCTCATGTAATCATTACATTTTTAAAACGTGTGGAAAATGGAGACACCTATGAAATCTAAGGCACCTCGAATCATCTTGGTACTCGTCCTTATTGGTTTAATTGCTGCGTTTTTTATTTTCGATCTTAAACAGTATCTTTCGTTTGAGTTCTTAAAGGCAAAGCAAGGAGACTTCCAATCTTACTATGCCGATAACCAAATACTGACTATTGCGATTTATTTTCTCATCTATGTGGCGACAACTGCTTTATCGCTTCCAGGTGCTGCAATATTAACACTGGCTGGTGGAGCACTATTTGGAAATCTAGTTGGAACTGTGACTGTTTCATTTGCAAGTACCATTGGTGCAACTCTAGCTTTCCTCGCATCGAGATATGTTCTTCGCGATTATGTTCAAGAGAAATTTGGAAATCGTTTACGTACGATCAATAAAGGAATAGAAACAGAAGGTGGATTCTATCTTTTTACAATGCGCCTGGTTCCGGCCATTCCATTTTTTGTCATTAACCTCGTTATGGGTTTAACGCCAATTAAAACTCTTAAATTCTTTTTTATCTCACAGATAGGAATGCTAGCTGGCACATTTGTTTACGTAAACGCCGGAACTCAGTTGGGGAAACTTGATTCAGCAGCTGGTATCTTCTCTAAAGAAATAATTATTAGCTTTGTGATTTTGGGCTTGTTTCCATTGATCGCTAAAAAATTCATTAAACTCTATGTTGGGCAATTGGTTACTTGGTGGTCTTCGCGCAAACTCTACAAGAAATGGAAAAAGCCTAAAAAGTTTGACTACAATATGGTTGCCATTGGTGGTGGAGCAGCAGGACTTGTGACTGCCTACATCGGTGCTGCTGCTAAGGCAAAAGTTGCACTTATTGAGGCCGACAAAATGGGTGGAGACTGCTTGAATTACGGTTGTGTTCCAAGTAAAGCAATTATTCGAACGGCAAAATTCTTTTCAGATGCTAAAAAATCTAAGAGTCTCGGTATAAAAAACGTGAACGTCGATTACGACTTTGCTGAAGTCATGGAACGAGTACAGAGAGTTGTAAAAGCAATTGAGCCACACGATTCCATCGAGCGCTACACCGGCCTAGGTGTCGACTGTATTACTGGTTATGCGAAAATAAAGTCTCCATGGGAAATAGAAGTTAATGGTCAAATTATAACTACTAAAAATATTATTATCGGCTCAGGAGCCGCTCCATTTGTTCCAAAAATTGAGGGACTCGATAAAATGGAACCCATGACCAGCGAAAATCTCTGGGAAATGCGTGAGCAACCGAAGAAGCTTTTAGTTTTAGGCGGAGGACCAATTGGATCTGAACTTGCCCAAGCATTTCATCGCGTGGGCTGCAATGTAACTCAGCTAGAACGCGGCAAAAGAATCTTAGTTCGAGAAGACCAAGAAGTTTCTGAAGTGGTTATGAAACATTTCGCTGAAGACGGCATAAATCTACTCACTGAACATGAAGCAAAAAAGTTCTACGAAGAAGATGGCAAGAGATACTGCGTTGCTGTTCATAATGGAGAAGAAAAGATTATTGAGTTTGATAAAGTTATAGTTGCTTTAGGTAGAAAAGCTAGAGTTACCGGTTTTGGTCTTGAGGAACTTGGAATTGAACTCACGGATCATGGGACTATAAAAGTAAATGAGAGAATGGAAGCCACCTATCCAAACATCTACGCCTGCGGTGATGTTGTTGGGCCATATCAATTTACCCATATGGCAGCCCACCAAGCCTGGTTCTGCGCAGTCAATGCTATGGCTTCGCCGCTTTATAGCTTTGATGTGGACTACAGTATTGTTCCTTGGTGTACCTATACTGATCCTGAAATTGCTAGATGCGGACTCAACGAAACAGAGGCAAAGGAGCAAGGCGTCCCTTATGAGGTTACGGTTTTTGACATCGAAGAGTTAGATCGAGCCATAACCGAAGAAGCTGCACATGGACTTGTAAAAGTTCTTACGGTTCCAGGAAAAGATAAAATCATCGGAGTCACTATTTGCGGAATGCATGCTGGCGACTATATCGCTGAGTTTGTAACTGCCATGAAATATGGACTTGGACTCAACAAAATTCTCGGAACGATACATATTTATCCAACTCTAGCAGAAGCCAACAAATACGCAGCTGGAGAATGGAAAAGAAATCATGTGAGTCAAAAGACCTTAGATTTAGCCATGAAATTTAATGCCTGGAGAAGAGCATAATCAGTTATAATTTTAGAAGGAGTTCACTATGATCAACTTGAAAGTATTCACGCTATTTTTTGCAACTCTAATAGCAGTAAGCTCTGCCCATGCAGAGTTTGATCACTCACATAAAAAGTGGGGAGAGGTTCTTACGAAGTACCTTAAGGACATTCCAGGATCTTCGCAGTTTGATTATAAAGGAGTTAAGGCTGACAGCGCGACTCTCGATGCATATCTTAAAGATGTCTCTGCCGTCACCAAAGACCAATACAACAAATGGTCAGATAATCAAAAGATGGCATTCTTAATCAATGCCTACAATGCCTACACAATAAAGTTTATTATAAAAGACGATATCCCAAAGAGTATAAAAGATAAGGGAAGCTTATTCAGTAGCCCATGGAAGAAAAAGTTTTTTAAAATCTTTGGTAAAGACACACATCTTGACCACCTCGAACACGGAATGGCACGAAAAGAGTTTAATAATTGCAGAGTTCATTTCGCGTTTAATTGCGCATCAATTGGTTGCCCGGCTTTATTGGGTGAGCCTTTTGTTGCTGACAAACTTGACGAGCAATACGAGATCTCTACTAAGAAGTTTTTAACTGATAAAACTCGGAATCGTTATAATGCTGAGAAAAATGAACTTGAACTTTCCAAAATTTTTGATTGGTACGAAGATGACTTCAGTAAAGATAAGACCTGTGGAAGTGTGGCCAAATTTGTTTCTAAATACATCACCGACGACCCTGCTCTACAAAAGAAAATTGCAGAATCGAACCCAGATATCGATCATCTGAAGTATGACTGGAACTTAAATATCAAAAAATAACCGAGTCATTTTAATATTTTATCTATTACAAGGGCCCAATGAGGCCCTTTTTTGATTTCTTGACGAAACTGGCTTTATTCTTTAAACCTTATGCCTATGGCACCAAAGAAAAAATCGTCCTACTATCAGGTCACTTTTAGAGACCCTAAAGAGGGCAACATTCAAATTTTAAAGGCCAAGAAGATTACGGACTCCACCCTAGGATTAAGCTTTATCGCTATTTCAGACTTTATGTTTGATACCGAATCCGTAGTGGTTAATCCCCAAGAAGAGGCTCTGCAGTTAAAATTTGAAACCGTTAAGGTTCTTCACCTTTCTATCTATTCAGTCGTGTCTATCGAAGAGATGTCGGGTTCTAGACGTATCAAATTTAAAAAAGATAAATCTGAACTAAAGATTATCCAGCCCGAGTTTTCGGAGTAACCACACTCATTTTCTATTGACCGCAGATTTTGTTGGTCAGCAATTGCACCTTTTTCTGGTCTTTTCATTGCACTTTATAAATATGTTGTAAGAAAAAGAGCCTAAGCTCGTTTGACTCCATATTGAGGTGCCCGTTGAGAAATATTTTCATGCTCCCACTGCTTTTTGCCGCAATTCTTTCTGTGAATACAGCTACCGCTGAGACCCATAAGGGCCATCTGTGTAGCCAGTATTTCTCTCAAGGTGTACATTTTGCCACTCATCGAAGTCACTTCCTATACGAACAAAACTTAAATGATCCTAATCCTTATTTCTCAGCTAGTTTTGAAGAGTCTAGAAATCGTTTTAAATCTAACACTCGTAAATTAGACCTTCCCAATCAATTAGAGCATGGTGAATTTACGCAAATTCCTGGTGCTGTTTCGGAATCCGTGGATTATTCGATAATTCATGCTACTGAAAAACCAAAAAATCTAGTCGTCATGATCTCTGGAACCCATGGTGCTGAAGGCTATGCCGGAAGTGCCCTCCAAATGAAGTTTCTAGAATCCATCAAAAAGTACGACCTAACAAAGACCACGGTACTGCTTATTCATGCTCTCAATCCCGTAGCTATGAAATACATGATGCGCATGGATCCTGTAACAATGATTAACTTCAATCGTGGGTTTCCTACCAATGAAGATATCTATCAACCAGAAACAAATCCGGATTACCAACTCATTGCTCCCTACCTTATTCCCAAAGGTCCTTATTCACATAACTGGTTTAAAAGAAATCTAAATATTATTAAGACTGGTGCCTCACTGGCTTATTTTAAGTTTTTGAACCCAATTTATAGAAGATTGATTCGAAAAAAGCCCTATTCTATTAATTTGCGAGCCACTGTCGGCGCTGGACAATACAAGTATCCAAATGGAAATAACTTTGGAGGCAAGTATGTCCATCCAAACATTCAATTCTTCATGGATCTACTGAGAGATCTTCATCAAAAATACCAATTTGAAAATCAATTTGTGCTGGATATTCATACTGGCCTCGGACGGGTTGGCCAACTTAGCCTTATTGGTGAAGCCGTTACTCCTGAAGGTTTAAAGCTACAAGAAAAAGTACTCCCAGGTGAAGACGTTATTGTTTACGATCCTGATGACCACGAAAACTATTACCCAACAAATGGTGGACTCACTGAATGGGTTCAAAAGGTAAACCCAAGAACCGTTCCCATAGTTTTTGAAGTTGGAGGCGGCATTAGTACTGATGGAACTATTAACGGAATTGTTGTAGCAAACATTCTCCTACAAATGCTTAGAGCCTGTTTTGTGGGATGTTTGAAAGCAGAAGATATTGTTGAAATTCAAAAAATCATTGCGAGTTGGTTCAACCCCTCTGATCGAGAATGGCAAGACACTGTTGTGGATTACTACCCTGTGATAGATAAATTGTTTGATAATCTCCCACAATAGTGGGCTTCATTTCCTGAGACTTACACATTTCAACTCGAATTCATTTCACTCAACTTAGGTCTAGAGTGGTGAGCTTATGCACAGGCTCATTTCGGATAGGCTTGAGATCTCAAGCACTTATAAAAAAACGTCCAGATCTCATTTAGCCCGTTGACTTACACATTTTTTACACATAACTTACAAATAACTTACACATTAGTTATACAGAACTTACACAATGTGAAGCGAGCAACTTGAAAGACAACGATGGCCTGAAAAAGGCCAACACAGAAAGTGGAATAATGGATTATTCATCTGATGACCGAGTACAACCTCTCACCGCTAAAGAAAAGCGTATTCTAGAGTTTCTAGAGGTCTATATGAAAGAGCGTGGTATCGCACCGACATATAAAGATGTTCAACAACACTTTGGCTTTAAATCCATTAACTCTGTTCAGCGTTATTTCAAGCAACTCGAAGCCAAAGGCTATATCCATATGCCTGGTGGAAATAAAAAGCGAGCTATTACTATTTTGCAATCCTCTGGCGCACTCCAAGATTCTTTCGAAGACGAGAGCCCTGAAGTTGAAACGCCTCAATTAGCTCCTGAAGCTTTAAACATTCCCCTCCTTGGAAGAGTTGCTGCTGGTATTCCAATCGAGCGCATGGAGCACGATGAATACGTAGATGTTCCAGTAAGTTTTGTGAGAAACCCTGATCGTACTTATGCTTTAAGAGTTGAGGGTGATTCCATGATTGAAGATGGCATTTTTGAAAATGACCTTCTTTTAGTACAACAACAGGCTGATGCCAGGCATGGAGAAATTATTGTAGCCATGGTTGAAAATGAAGCCACTGTTAAAAGATTTTATGTTCACAACCCAAGTGAACTTGAAAATAGAGGTAAAGATCCTTCTCATAATATTGAGCTTCGACCAGCAAATAAAACCATGGATTCGTTCTGGTTTCGCGGAGAAGAAGTGGACATATGCGGGATCGTCGTGGGACTCATGCGACAGTTTTAGGTTGGCTTCGTTCAACTTAATCAAATGGTTTTAGACCATCAGTGATCGCAAATTAGGGGCAGACTTTGAAGTCAAATGCTTTAAGCCAAGGACTTCAATGACCCAACACTAGAAACATTTTTTAAAATACTAACACCTGTTGGTCTTTCTACAACTAAAGACTAAACAATATTGGTTTATATTGAATATGGATAAAAGAACAGATCTTAAACAACTTAAAACGCTCCTCTCATCACAGCTGCTGGATGACCAAGTACTACAGCGACCCCAAGGTGTATCCACTGGTATCCAGCAGCTTGATGAGTTCCTGTTCTGGAAGGGATTTCCTAGAAATGGTTTATCCCTCATACAAGGCCCTATTGGTTTAGGTGCCACTTCATTTTGGATTCGTGCGGCTCAGTCGATCACCCTAGCACAGGGCTGGACCGCTTGGATAAATATTAAGGATTCTTCTCAATGCATCCTCAACCCCGGCCCCTTGTTCCAACAACAAGTGGATTTGTCTCGCCTTCTTGTTGTCGACGTCCCCTCCGACAGCAAGAAGGTGTTTTTTGCCCTACAAGAACTACTGAGTTGTGAGCTTTTTGAATTAGTTGGCTGTGATCTTACTGCCGTTAAGCTTCCTCGCTACCAAGTGGAGCGCTTACAACGTTTAAGTCGTAAACATAAAACAGCTGCGGTGTTTATTAATAATAAACGCTCTTTTCTATCACCCCAGCTTTTTTCTTTAATGATTCAACTTCAACCCAAAAAAATAACTGTGAGCCGAGCGCTCTACCGCCCAACCCCTTATTCCATCAGGAGGATCGAGTATGCGAATTTTATGTCTCAACTTACACAAGGAATGCAAAGCCTCTCTAGCGGAGGTGTTTCTAAAATTCAGTCCATGCGTACAGTATCGTAGTCCGAATCTTATTTTTGTGGACATCACTAAAAGTGTTCCACTTTTTGATAGCGAAGAAAACCTAATGGCTGAAGCCCTTAAAACTGCTAGAGAGCTTCACGGTGAAGCCCATATAGCCATTGCAAATACGGCTTATACTGCACAAGTTTTTACAGCCGCTCACGAGCAATTTATCAGTAACCCCGCTGAGGAAATTGAGCAGGTTAAAACTCTAGCTCTTAACTTTTTACATCATTTAGAAGGACTTAAATACTGGGAGAAACCAAATCATGTTGAACAAGTTATGTCGCAACTTTTTTTACTTGGCTTTAATCGCCTGGGGGATCTCTGGCGTTTTGATCAAACGGACTTTGAAGAGCGCTGGGGAAACTTGGGAAAGCGAGTTTTTCGAAGACTTCATGGATTAGAAGAACAGATCATCTCGCCTCTCAACCCTACAGAACATATTATGGATTATAGTTATATGGACTTCCCAGTCTCTATGCTGCCATTATTAATGAGAAAGTTAGAGAAGTCTTTAAAACATGTATTCGCAAGACTTCAAGCGCGAGCTTTGTTCTCTTACCAACTTCAATTACGGCTTTATTGTGAGTACTCAAATGACAGACATATCATCAATTTGGATCCTTCAACTCCAAGTAGAAACATTGAGCTTTTTACAACTCTGATTGAAAATAAACTCAAGACTGTCGATTTAGAGAACCCTATTCGCGAGTTTGAAATTGAAGCTAAGACCATACCTGAAAAAGACCATCAACTTAGCTTCTTTGAACCACAGGTCCGAGATGAAGATCGTTTACAAGTTTTGGTGAGCATCTTACAGCAAAGTTCTTTTCAAGCTGGTTTCATGCAGCTGAATGATTCTATTTTACCAGAGGACTCATGGCAGGTTCAGGCTCAAAAGCCAAACTATGAGGCCATGATGACAACCTATGAAGAAGAGGGCGGAGCTCTTAGAGTTTTACCAGCATACAGCGAAGGTTTAGTGGAAGCACCAAGACCTTCTCGGATTTTGCAAGAGCCTGAACGTTTAAATTCCTTTGAGATAAAACGTATGAAGTTTTTAACTCATACCCCAATTGAGCGCTTAGAAGATGAATGGTGGGATGTTCATCAACAACGAGATTATTACTTTGCAC
Organism: uncultured Pseudobdellovibrionaceae bacterium; assembly: GCA_964523195.1. GTDB lineage: Bacteria > Bdellovibrionota > Bdellovibrionia > Bdellovibrionales > JAGQZY01 > JAUHWN01. Next base: position 3,991 of record CAZFYV010000026.1, on the reverse strand, counting down.
TTTCTCCAACGGGACAATGTCTATGGGTTTATCAAGATATTAGTTCTCAAGAGTATTTCTTACACGGCTATTTTGACTAGAGGTATTTAAACAATGATGGATATTTATTTTGTGAAATCTGAACAACTGTTGATCCTAGGAAGTCCATTTCGTAGTGGGGATAGTCCTCACTACATTCGTAAGATTGAAAATGAATCTAAAGAATTAAGGAAGAGTTATGGAACGAATAATTATGATTTTAAAAAGAAAAGATCAAATAAAGAAAAAACAAATTCAGACCAACTATCAAACTAGAGGAAACGAAGCCAAGGAAAGTGGATTAAGGAACTTTGCCCACTCTCTACTACATTCTTCTTTATAAAATGCAAACGCCGCCAAAATTACACCAACGATCCACATAAGGCTTATTTGTGAAGACTTTGAAATATGCTCAAGAAATTACAGAACAAAAAACAACAGAAAGGAAAAGGTCATGACCTATCAATTGCAAGTCCCGACCATTACCTCACATATTCGGGGACCACCAGGTTTGTCGAACTTCTTGGGAGATCCAATTTTTCCTTTCTTCAAGGAGCATCCCATCCTGAAGAGATGGTTGAACGAGCTCAAGAACTTCAATACGCTGGCATGGCTCTCTGCGATTTAAATGGGATGTATGGTGTCGTTCGAGGACACCAAGCGGCTTATACAAAATCAAATTTCGAACAATCTTCTTTTACTTCTCACTTTGAAAACTTTCGATACATTTCTGGCTGTGAACTCACACTCACAGATACTTCTAATATTTGCCTTATTCCGATGAATAAAAGTGGTTACTCCAATTTATGTCGTCTTATCACACAGGCAAAACGCTATGTGGACAAAGGCTTTTCTGGTCTATCGCTCAAAGAAGTTTTAGATCACCATCAGGATCTTCTCATTTTTGCTCTTCCACCTTGGGATGTGGATAAACTTGTGCATATTAGGGATATCTTTGGTGACAGACTTTATATTCCTGTATGGAAAGATTTTTCCTGGGATTCGATCAAACTTTATCAACAAGCTCTGCTGTTAGAAAAAAATGGAGGCTTCCAACTCTTTGCCACTCAACGTCCATTAATGCACAAAGCTGAGCGTAAACCTCTTCTTGATGTACTCACATGCATTTTACATAAGTGCACTTTAAAGACAGCTAAAACAAGACTTCTTTCAAATCGCGAGCGCTATTTAAGGTCTTTAGAGCAACTTGGTTTCCTATGGAAAGATAGAAAAGATCTTCTAGAAGTTACTTTACAGATCGCGAATAGAGTTAACTTCTCCTTAAAAGAACTCAAATACATTTATCCACAGGATTATCTACCTCCTGGCATAAGTGCACCTGAGTTTTTAAGACAAAAAACTGAAGAGGGTCTTAAATGGAGATATCCACAGGGTCTTCCACAAAAAGTTCGAAAGTTAATAGAACATGAATTAAAGCTCATTAGCGAACTCAACTATGAAGATTATTTCCTCACACTTTGGGATATATGTCAGTTTGCAAAAGAGAAAGACATCTTACATCAGGGAAGAGGATCAGCTGCAAACTCTGTTGTATGTTTTGCTTTAGGTCTTACAAATGTTGATCCAACAAAAGTAGATCTGGTGTTTGAACGTTTTATATCAAAAGAACGCGGAGAACCTCCGGATATAGATATAGATTTTGAACACAACCGACGAGAAGAGGTCATTCAGTATATCTATCAAAAATACGGTGCTGACCATGCTGCTATGGTTTGTACGGTGATTTGTTACCGATCAAAAATGGCTTTAAGAGAAACATCTAAAGTCATGGGTGTTCCACTCAATAAAATTAATGCCATGGTAAAGTTCATGGGACGCGAAGGCCTCTCAAGACTTATTGAAAATCCTGACAAAGTTGCTGAGTTCAACCTTTCTCCAGACCAATTTCAACTCGTACTCAGATTGAGCATGGAACTCCAAGGTTTTCCAAGGCACCTAGGAATACATACTGGTGGATTTGTAATTTCACAAAACCCAGTTGTGGATATCGTGCCAGTAGAAAAGGCTTCAATGCAGGATCGCTATGTTATTCAGTGGAACAAAGACGATGTGGAAGCACTACATCTAATGAAGATTGATGTTTTAGGTCTTGGAATGCTCTTCGCCCTCAAAAAATGTTTAGACCTTCTAAAAAACCACAAAGGAATCAATTGGAATCTCGCTCAGATTCCAAGAGAAGACCCTGAGACTTATAAGATGATTCAAAAGGCAGATACAGTTGGAGTTTTTCAGATTGAATCCCGTGCACAGATGTCTCTTCTTCCCAGGCTTAAACCAAAGAATTACTATGACCTTGTTGTTGAAATAGCTATCGTAAGGCCTGGTCCCATACAAGGTGGAATGGTTCATCCCTATGTAAGGCGTAGGCAAGGTAAAGAGAAAGTAACTTACGCCCATCCCGCTCTAAAAAAGGTTTTAGGAAAAACCTTGGGTGTCCCTATTTTTCAAGAACAAATCATGCAAGTGGCCGTAGCTGTAGCCGACTTTACACCTGGTGAAGCCGATGAACTTCGTAGAATTATGTCCAGCGCCTGGAAACGAAAAACTCTAATGGATGGTTTACGCGATCGTATTTTTGCAGGACTTCGAAAAAATGGTATCAGTGACGCTTACGCTGAACAAATCTACAAAACTATAAAAGGCTTCTCCGCTTTTGGTTTCCCTGAGAGTCATGCAGCAAGTTTTGCACTTATTTGCTATGCCAGTTGCTATTTAAAATGTCATCACCCAGAAGTCTTTGCCTGTGCTCTACTCAACAGTCAACCAATGGGTTTCTATTCTCCAAGAGCTCTTGTAGCTGATGCTCAAAGACATGGAGTGGAATTCTTATCTCTAGATATAAATAAATCAAGCGATGAATATACACTTGAACAAAATCGTTACGGAGAATGGTCCGTACGAGTCGGACTTAACGCTATTTATAGTCTCAGAGATGCGGAGATTAAAAAGATACTTTCTGCCCGTGAACTTATCGAAGACAAGACCTTCAAGAACCTTGAAGACCTTATACAGAGAACTCAACTTCATAAGAATTCTCTTGTTCACTTAGCAACAGCAGGAGCACTTGAAAGCCTCGGACTTCCTGCAAGACAAGCACTGTGGTTAATTCCAAGTTTAAGTCTTGATCCAGAAAGTTTGTTTTTCGGAAAACCAGAGAGAAAACTCGAAAATTCATCAAATGTAAGTGCTTTAATTCCAAATGAAGATCAGTGGGACAAGATTAATCGCGAGTATCAATCAAAAGGTTACTCTATATCTTCTCATCCCATATCTATTATTCGTCCTTATCTAGAAAATTTATCTGAAAACCTTAACAAAAAAGGAAGTGCTGGATTTATAAACTCAAAACAATTGATATCAGCTTTTGATGGTCAAAAACTTCGTGTTGCAGGGATGGTTAGTATTTTACAGCGCCCTCCAACAGCTAAAGGAATGTGCTTCATTACCCTCGAAGATGAAATGGGTACTTTTAATTTGGTACTGAACCCGCAAATCTATTACGAACATAGAATTCTATTAACGGAGTCCCCCTTTATTTGGGCTAATGGCAAATTGGAACTCCATCAAAACGTCAGAAATATTATTGTTACACAGATGGGAATACTTCCTATTCAAAAGATATTGAGTTCAATATCAAAAAACTTCTCCAATAGGAACACAGAGATTAATAACAAACCTCGAATGTGGAAGTAGAATTTGAAAGTCGAAGAACCCAAAATAGTTTATCCAGAACGAAACGTCTTAAAAAAACCGTCTAAGTTTTGGCAAGTTGTTGTATAGAGTGACAGCTTACGAAAACACCTATTCCATATTCGAAGCGTTATTATGTTTCAAAACATTCTTAAGTTAAGTCATTAGGACTTCAATCAAAACGGCCCCCCTATTGCAATTACTTAAAGCTAAGACAGTGAGGGAGCTACACCATGAGAATCGCATCATTTTTGATTGCAAT
>CAZFYV010000025.1:0-21527 GCA_964523195.1 uncultured Pseudobdellovibrionaceae bacterium | reverse complement strand
TCATCGGACATCCAGACCATAAACGATTAGCTCAGGCTATTCTTGATGGAGATGTCCCTGAAGATTTAACAACCACTTAGTTTCGGGTTTGAATGCCCTATTGACCACCAATGATAAGAATTTCATGCATCAATGTAATTCTTATCAGAGACTAAAAATTAACCTGGCGCAATAGTTGCTGAAACCACTCTTAAACTGAGTACAACATCTATATTATAAACAAAATTTGGCCTCTATTTTGTAATAACTCCCTTGTGGTTCATAACATACACCGCGTTTTTAGGGAGAGGAATTATCATGTGGCCCAATCATAGAGACCGTTCGCAAAAAATCTCTGGTTTTCTAGCTTTGTCTGTTCTTGTTCATTTTGGAATAGTGGCTGGAATTCTCTACTACAACCTAGCTGGTCCAAAAGCTTTACCTACTTCACCCATTGAAGCAGGTGTTGGTGCGCTGGAAGTGATTGAACTTCCAAAAGCTGATCCATTAGCAAGCGCAGATCCATCAGGTGAAGTAAAGCCACAACCGATTAAAGATGTTTCAGATGTAAAAGAGTTTATGACCCAAACAGATGGTGAAGTTGTTCTTCCCACTCAAGACGTGAAAAAACCTGAACCAAACAAACAAGCTAAAAAGAAGCCCGTCGCGCAAAAAAAGCCAATCAAAAAGGCGCCACCTAAAAAGCTACCTAAAAAATTGCCAGCTAAAAAGGTCGCAGCAAAAAAGAAATCAAATAAAATCCCAACTCAGCTACCAGGTCGCAATACGGTTAACAAATCTAAAGCAAATACACCAAATCTTGCAGCCGTAGTCGTTCCAGATTCTGATGTGGCTGCCACATCTGCTCAATCTATTAATCCTTCAAACAAAGCTCCCAGCACTCAAACTGCTTCCAGCTTTGAAGAGGAATTAGATCAAGGTTTAGATGGAATTGAAGGTTCTATGGACGACCTTAATGATCCTGAATTGCAAAAGGCACTGGATGAACTCAATGCCAGCGAAAGTGTTGATAGTTACGATGAAGATCCGGCTGTAGATGCATTGGAAAAGGATTTGAATGCATTACTCGATGACAAACCAACTCAAAACAGAAAGCCAGTAGCTCTTCCAAAAACAAAACCGAAAGCAAAGCCGGCTCCTAAAAAGGCAGTCGTTGCCAAAGGCCCTAGAATAAAAGGACCGAAGGTTGCAAAGCCTGGTTCACTCAGTGGTGTTAGAAAGGCTGACTCTCTAAAACAATATCCTGGCAACAGGCCTCCAGCTTATCCGCAAAGGGATCGCCTCAAAAGACGTCAAGGCTCTGTTACCGTAGTTGCCTATGTAACTCCTCAAGGTCGAACTAAAAATATTAAAGTGGTTCAAAGCAGCGGAACTAACCGAATGAATGCGTCAGCACAAAGAGCTTTTTCGAAATATCGCTTTTATCCCGGACAACAAGGCCTTGTAAGACAGACTTACGTATTTAGACTTTCTGGAGATACCCAAGATATTCCGGCCCGGCTCGGAAGCAGATAGAAATACGCCGGTTAATATTCAATCAGCTGTTTAGATTAAAATATCAGACGTAAAAAAAGCCAGGTCATAAACCTGGCTTTTTTATTTTCTAAAATCGAACTGTGACTACCAAATAGCTACTGGGATTTTGAGCCTCTTGATGACATCTTGGGATTGCTCTCCCTCAACGCCATAAATTCCAAAGCGCTCAAAAGTCTCGGGCAATGGTAGAAGCAAATAATAGGCCTTCCCGTCTTTCATACCCTTGTCGTCGGTACAAGAAATTTCAAATAATTCCTGTGAAACTCCGAGTTTTTTCAAAAAGCGCTTTTCAATTTTAAAGTTCTTTTTAAATCGACGAATCGTTGCTCGAACTTGTCTGTCTGTATAGCCAGCATCTCTAAGCTCCTTTTCGAATCCCGGAAGCTTACTGCCACCAAAGCATGCTTGCATATTCCCATGAAAACCAACAATTCCATTGTCGATAATTCGTCGACTTCCAGCAGGAAAAATATAATTTGCACAAGATGAGAGACAAGTTTCTCTAACGATGACATCAATTTTTTGATCATACACTTTTTTTGCAATTTTAATTGCAGCCATAGTTTCGCCACCACCGCTGTTCACAATTAAAGTTTCAACTTCACGATCAAAAACTTTTTCAAATCGGCTGTACTCATCGGGCTCAATATTACCTTCAAAAGTAACTGTCGTCCGATCTGTTCGCGTCCAAGTTCCTGCAAGAACAGTGGTATTAAACAATAAAAGGCTAATTAGAACCAAAGCCAACTTCATCACAAATCACCCCAAAATTTTTAGTATTAGAAAGAACCGCAGTAAGTCGCTGTTTCTTGATAGAACTCATACCACTGCTTAACAACGTCATCCATAAGATCTAAAACACGTTGTTCGAAGTCGCCATCGGCTAGCATGTTTTCAGTATTTCCAATTTCATCTAAAAAAGTTTTACAGATCGCCTGACACTGAGCCTTTGGATCTTTGTTAATAGTTACGGAGTTGTAGCAAGTCACGCGTGATTGCTCAGTGAGTTCAATTTGCTCCACAAGAGTATCGACAGATGAAGTGTTTGCCAGAGAAATGCTTCCAGCCATCAAGATCGCCAACACAAGTTGAATAGATTTTAACATTCGTTTTCCCCCTTGGATTTGATGGACCCAACAATAAATGAAATAGGGGATGTATAAAGACAAAAATGGAAATGATATTAATTACAAAAAGAAAAACCCCAGCGTTCTATAAACACTAGGGTTGATAAAATCGATTCTTAAATGTGAATCAGATACTAAAAATTAGAACCTACTCGTCACCGAATAGTTCAGCAGCAGTTTTAGTCGTACCTTGATTCAAGTTTTTAGCTTTACGCTTACGGCCCATTCTCATGCGCTTGCGGCGTCTGATTTGGCTAGTCTGTTTTGCTGGTGAAGCCATAATAATCCTCCTCAACTGAAGAAATGGTGTGTTATCAAAAGTTTAGCCATAAGTCAAGACTATGGACCTGACCACCACCATCTCGCAAGTTCGCTTGAAAAGCATAATCAATACGAAGCCTTGGGCCATCCCATCCAAGCCCTGTCGTAATTAAAGTTCGGTTTTTTAGGCCATCTAACTGGTTTCCAAGCCTAAATTTGAAGTCCCCAATAAACTGGCTCTCTACTCCATAGGCTAAACGCCCACGATTATTGGAGTTTTCTTCTAACTGATAGCTGTAATCACCACGAAATCGCAAAAACTCATTCACAACATATTGAGCTCCGATATGGGCCGTCGTGTAAGTTTGCAAGCCAACTGGCAACTTATCCTCAAAACCCAACAAGTTATCCACAACCAAACCGAAAGCAAGGCTCGGATTTATGGCCCAAAGAAGCCCCAAGTCAAAATTATCATCGTAAACGCGATCCCCGCCCTCCGGGCGAAAATCAAATCGGTGGGCACTTAAACCAAGAGAAAGTCCCTTACCGAGTAATCCAGCTAAGGCTAAATGAAAGAGCTGTCCATCTGCACGCAATCCAAAATCATCACTAATTCTAGATCTTTCGTAGGTGAAACTTCCCGGGAAAGCCACATCCAGAGTGCCGTCTGCCAGAGTTACATTATAAGCACTTACATCGGGGAGAGCTTTACTCGAACCCCTAGATACTCCAAATCCCAAATAGTAATCTTGAAGCTGGGCGAGACTAGCTGGATTAGTCCGACCCACCTCAACCGGGTCAGCCGCAGCGCGTCCGGATCCACCTAAAGACTGAAAAATTGGACCTTTGGACTCTTGGGACAGAGCGAAATGCGAACTAAGATAAAAAACAATAAAAATGGCACACATCGTAAGGAGAGTCTGCGTCGTGAATCGGTGCTCTGTTTTTAATTCGAATTTGTTAGTTGGGTTATGCTTAGTCATCATCGTTGGACTAGTGTCCCAAGAAGTTTGGGGTGGGTCAAAACTTCCTCTTAATTCTTTTGTAAAATTCAATGCTAACCACAAAGTTTTGTTTAAAAAGGTAAAAGCTGGGGACACTCTCTACACCATCGCTAAACGAGAGGGCTTTACCAGAAAGCACTGGGTCCAAATCGTACGCTCTGGATTACTCAAAAAGTCTTTTGTTCTCTCCCAGGGACTTCGTTACAAAGTCGGCTGGGGAAAAAACCGCGGGGAGCGAGAACTCAAGTTCTATTACCCGACCGATCAAAACGCTCTCTATTTATGGAAGTCCAAGGACAAAGCTGGGGCTGAGATTGCTCCCGCCAATTACACCAAAAAAGTAAAGCATATTGAAGGACAAGTACGTGGGTCTCTTGTTCAAAGCATAATGAATAAAGTCGATGATGTTCAGCTGGCCTATCGTTTCATGAATGCATTTAAACTCGACACCAGAATTAGAGCTCTTCAACGGGGCGCCTTTTATTCTTTAAAGTTCGAAGACCTTTATGATGGGAAAATGCGCATTCGTAGTGGTGAGGTTTTAGAAGCTTCTCTCGAAGATCGCGGTAAACTTAAAGAACGCTTTTTTGTTCACACAGAAGAGGGTGGAGCTTTTATTGATCTTCAAAAAAACCAAGATAAGATTGCTCTCTATGCACCAGTAGCCTACTTAAAAATTACTAGCATGTTTCAAAGGCGTAGATTTCACCCAATAAAAAAGAGATACATCGCTCACCTCGGTATCGACTTCGAGCTTCCACTTGGCTCACCCATACTAAGCGCTGAAGATGGGACCATTGAAAAAATCGGTCGCTCAAGAGGCGCAGGCAAATATGTTGTGATCAAACACGAAAACGGACTTACCACTTATTATAATCACCTTCACACCCATGAGAGTGATCTTGAAGTTGGCGATGAAGTTTTGGCGGGTGAACCTATAGGTACAATTGGTTGTACTGGCTATTGCACTAAACCTCATCTCCATTTTGCGGTAAAGCGTGGTAAGAAGTTTTTAGATCCAGCGCCGTTAATCCGCAGCTATTCTGCGATCCAGGCACCTGTTGTTGAGTCTTTACGCACCCAATTGTTAAGAGATTTTTCAGAAGTTAAAGAAACCACCCTCTAATTGTGACAAAAGGGTCACAATTGACCCACACTCTTTGCACAATCTCAAATTGAAATAGAAATTTCGATCGAAATCCACACTTCCACGAAATTTCTAGAACACTCTCCCCCTATACTTATTTCAAGAGAGAAAGAGAAAGGAGAGTGCAATGTTACAAAACACTAATCGTACTCAAATTTTAGTCGTCGAAGATTCGCCAATTGATCAGACTCTGATTAAGGCTAGTCTTCAAAACAATTATGAGATCACAATGATCGACTCTATTCAAAAAGCGAAACTATTAATAGAGTCCGTTCGATTTGATCTTGCTATTGTTGATCTCCATTTACCAGATGGCTCCGGGTTTGAATTCTGTGAGAAAGTTAAAAGCTTTAGCCAACATCGAACAATACCAACTTTGCTTTTAACAGCTTCTAACGAAACCACAGATAAAGTTACCGGATTCTATTTTGGAATTTGGGATTATATGACTAAACCAATTAACTCTGTCGAACTCAATATCAGAGTTAAAAGCATTCTTGAGAAATCGAGATCGCAAACCATTCAATCAAGCTTAATTTCAGTAGGAGACTTAACACTGAATCTTAAAAAGTTTGATGCCAGAATTCGAACGGATCATGGTGAAGAGATTGTAGACCTGACGCCAATCGAATTTAGAATCTTAAAAACATTGATGGACAACAGAGATTCCATTCTGACAAGAGAGACTATTATTCAGAATGTATGGAAGAGAGAAAATCAGAAGTCACTGAACCGAGCTTTAGATGTTCATATCGCAAACATTAGAAAGAAGTTTGGAGTATGTGGTCGACAGATTAAGAGTATTTATGGAGTTGGATACACCATCGAAAATCAATTCCAATAAGAGGGCTTAGCACACCCAAGGGTTTGAGTGGACAAAGAACGTTGACTTATTTTGTACGTCTCTAAAATTATCTCGTACAGATACTAACGTAATGAGGACAAAGGGGAGTTACATTACCCACAGCAGGGTCACAAGCATTGGCTGGGTTGTACTCAATAGTTTCAGAAGCTTGCTTACCGTAACAGTTACCAGCTAAGAATTTCTTAGGTACTATGCAGTTATTGGCTAAATCGATATACCAATCTTCTGGTCTAAGACTTCTTCGAAGATACTCAAGTCTAGCGCGATTCGCATTACTCAAGTCATCTGGAAGCATATTGCAACCTTGAGCCACAGCATCTTCAGGTAAAATGATCTTAAATACATCTGCCCCATTACAAGTCCACTGTCTTCTCGAAGCAGTGTCAGAAGGGTTTTCTAAACTTCGCTCTTGAACACTAGAAATAATTCTTGCTGGAACAGTTCCACCTGGGCTTCTAAAGTTTATCCCTAACCCTGAACCGTAAACACTTCGAGTTCGTGGCTCTCTATTTTCGTTTGGATAAAGATCTTGAGGCGCGATGGCAGCAGTTCCGTTTTCAGCTGAATCTTGGTAAGTGAGCGCGAGTACTCCTGTATTGGTTAGAAAATCACGAACTTGGTTTGCTAAAGTTTCCGCTTCAGCAAATCGCAATTCACCTTCAATGCGATACCCTTGTCCGCTACTATCTCTAGCATAACGTACGCGAGCACCATTCTCATAAGCAGCTAACATCAATGAAGAGGGGTAGTCTTCTCCAAGCACTGTAAAAATAGTATTGAAATCTTCACTTTGCTTTCCACCTCCGCCACCAATAGCGAAAATTGACTGCAGATCATTCGATGGTCGCAAGGCCATCTGGAGTTGCATCGCTTTACTTCCAGGACCAATATTCAAAACATCTAATCGCTCAGTCACAGAAGACTTGTCGGTTAACTCCATAAAACTATCTTTCAAGCGAATACCGGCTTGAGTAGAATAGGCTCCCAAACGAAATGTAAAGTATGTGCTCGTGTCAGCACCAAGTTGATTTTGAACTTCTGAACATGACATGTATGCAATTTGATCAACAACTGTGTCGTAAACAAAGTCTTGTTCTTTAGCTAGAGAGGTGACGCGGTCGTCTCCACTGACTGGGACACTAGAGTCACAGTTTTGAAAGGCTACGAGTATGAAAAACGACATTGCAAAAAACGATAGGATTTGTCCCCAAGAATAGGACGTTTTAAGCTTTCTCACCAAATCAACCCCTTTGATTCACTTAAACATATCGGAATAAGGCGCTGAGTGTTTTAGCCCGAAACAAGACTTCAGTCGAAGTTTCCCAAGGAGCCCAGTTAAGCCTTTGATATCACTAGAGAAAAATTGTGATTATTTATCCTGAAACGGGCTTTTATGAGGCAAGTCTTACATTGGTTTTCTTGTCATTTACAAAATCATGTGTTTTTTTGAGACATTATGAAAAAACACATCAATATAATCAGCAAAAATTCTGTATTCAGCCGCGCCAAGAGACCATCAACCCTGGCAGGACTCGGGCTTTTAATAGTCGCTGTGCTTATAACGACGACAGCTATTGGATATATCCCGAAGACGCGAATGATTCTCTCAAGGGTTTTAAAAAACAATGGCTCATCTATCTACGTCGTCAATCAAGAGGTTCACTTTAAAACTGAATCGGATGCCATCGTCGTTAAAGAAACTTGGACTATTGAAAATGGGAGGACTTTAAGACTTACTGCAAGAGGTGGTCTAACAGAGTCAGACAAGTGGCAATACAATGTTATTTACCGAGACGGACGAAGATTTATTTTCGAAGAAGATGACAAAGTTCACAACTATCCACAGAGTGCTGAATTTGTGGAACCGTTTTTTCATTTTAGAAAGTTAGACAATCTCATCGCTCGACTTATTCAAGTAAAGATTCTCCCGCAAAATATTTTGATGCCTAAACAACCTGTTTATAGTTTAAAACAACTCACCTATGAGCCAGAACCTTTCGCCAGACTCTCTAGAACTAGCGGCTACATTGCCTACGCCCTAGGCAATGCTACTCCTCCGGGAGCAGATGTTGCACTACCTGGAGTTTGGATCGAACAAGATTCATTTCTTTTAAGGAAATTGAGATTTAAAAGTCAGGCTGAGCTCAACGCAAATCAATATCAAAGATTTGCAAGAGGTTTAAAGCTTCCAAAAGATAGAACTTTAACATGGAACAATCACTCTGTGTTTATAAGAACACTTTCAGCAAAAGTTATGCGAGGTGGAGTCGCAACAAGCAGCCGATTTAGTCCGAAAAATATGGAAAAGTTAAAATCAAAGCTCTCCTCTGATCGACGAGCACCTGCACATCCGCTTATTAAAGAATTCTATGCGAGGTTCCGTTGACCTCTGGACAGAGGGACCTATTAACACCCCAAAACAATCAGGCATTTTGGCAAGTTGCTGTTAACGCTCCTCTGGAGGAGTGTTTAACCTATGCATGGGACTCTTCTTTTGAAATTGATGCGCAACCCGGAGTTCGTGTAGAAGTTCCCCTGGGCAAGAGAAAAGTTAAAGGTACTTTGATCGCTCCTCAGCAAGAGGCCGACACTGAATTTAAAATTAAATCAATTTCTTCAATCGACGAAGACCAAATCAAACTTCCCGAAGTTGAGCTGAAGTTTTTAAAGTGGGTCTCCAATTATTATTTGTATCCCATCGGTCAAGTTATGGAACATGCCTACCCACCACTTAAGCGCCACACTCGAGTTAAAAAGAGCCGCAAAGACCCTATCCTTCCACCAAGAAAAGAAACTCCACGCCCTGTACTCACAAATGAGCAACAAGCTGTTTTTGAAGAAATCGGTTCAAACCAAGAATTTGATGTTCATCTTCTTCAAGGAGTAACGGGTTCAGGAAAAACAGAAGTCTACCTTGAACTCATCGAAAAGGTTTTGGAACAAGGTAAATCCTGTCTGTTTTTGGTTCCTGAAATTAGTTTAACACCTCAGATGATTCAGAGATTTGTAAATCGTCTTGGAGACAATATCGCTGTTCTCCATTCTCATCTAACGGATAGAGAGCGCACCAACGAGTGGTGGAAAGCTTTTTGTGGAGAAAAAAAGATTCTTATCGGAGCAAGGTCAGCACTTTTTTGTCCGCTCAAAGATTTGGGACTCATAATTGTTGACGAGGAACATGAAACTAGTTTCAAACAAGACGAAAAACTAAAATACAATGGTAGAGATGCAGCTATAGTAAAAGCTAACCTCTACAACTGCCCAGTTGTTTTAGGAAGCGCCACACCTTCAATGGAGTCTTTCCATAACGCGCAAATTAAAAAATATAAATATCACCTTTTAGAAAAACGTGTCGGCGAGGTAAAGCTTCCAGATTTTGAGGTAATAGATTTAAAAAAAGAACAGGAACAAAGAAACGAACAGCAATGGAACGAAAAGATTCCATTCTGGATGTCGCAAACTCTTTACACTGAAATTGTTGAAAACTTGAATCGCAACGAACAAGTTGCCTTGTTTCTAAATCGAAGGGGAACAGCAAATACTGTTGTAGACCCCGTTTCAGGGGATTCGCCAGACTGCCCCAACTGTGACATCAATTTAACCCTTCATGGAGCGAGCCATCTCGTTTGTCATTATTGTGATTACCATGAGAGCTTACAGTTTGCGGCAACGCGCTTGAAGTCTGAAGAGCTGAAACCAATAGGACTCGGCACTGAAAAAATCGAAAATGATCTTAGAGATTTGTTTCCCGGGGCACGAATCGCAAGAGCAGATCGTGATGAAATTACAAAAAGAGAAGAGCTTGAAGATCTCATAAGAAGTGTTTATGAAAATGAAGTCGACATCTTGATAGGGACCCAAATGATCGCGAAAGGTTTAGACTTTCCAAATCTAACTCTTGTCGGTCTTGTGCTTGCGGATATCGGTTTTAACATGCCCGACTTTAGAGCTTGTGAACGAAGCTTTCAGCTTCTCACACAGGTCGGTGGCAGATCAGGACGGCACCTTACTGATCGAAAAGGTAAAGTAATTATTCAGGCAATGAATATTCACCATCCAAGTATTGAGTATACTCTCAAACAATCTTTTAACGAGTTCGCTAATTACGAGTTATCTTTTCGAGAAAAATTGAGTTATCCACCTTTTACAAAAATGGCGTGCTTTCGAATTTCAAGTCTATCTGAGCAAAAAGCTAAAGATACCGCTCACCACTTAAGACAACTGGGAGAAGCCTTAACTTCTAAATTTGATAACTATCAAAGCATTTCAATGTTAGGCCCATCGAATGCTCCCTTGGCAAGAATTCGCAACCAATACAGATTTCAATTTTTGGTTAGAGCCTCTCACCACGCAGAGCTAAAAGCTTTTTGTCAGCATATACTCTCCACAAAAAACCAATGGCTTCCAAGTGGAGTGAAGGTTCTTCTAGATGTTGACCCCCAAAGTCTTCTTTAAACCCCTTTCATTCGGACTTTAGTCTGAAAACTATGTGGACAATTTGCTCGATTGTATGACCAATTAGAGATTTTTATCGAGAAGAATTTCCAAGACTCTATTGCTTTCGTATACTTAACTAATGGCAGACGATTTCAATCCTGTAAAATCACTAAAAAGTGGGGAAGAAGAGGAACATAAAGAGCCCTGTCCTCGTTGTGGTACACCCACCAAACCTCCATTTAAAAAAATAGATGCTGGTTTACGTCTACGTTTAAGCAAAGATGGTGTTACAGATCTCGAACAGGAAGTGTGTCCAAACTGTTTTGCAGATTTGGAAAAAATTGTTTCAAAAGGCGCCAAGCTTCGAGCGGAAGCCATAGCTAAAGAGAAAAATCGACATGTCTTGTGGAAAGGTCGACTGAACGTCGTCAGACAAGGACGACAACTATTGAAACAAAAGGCCTATGCAGAAGCCGCTGTTTCCTATGAAAAGTATATAAAAATCATAGAAATCGTATGCAAGATTCCACATGGAAGTTTGCGTCCTGAGCATTTAAAGGGCCAAGAAAGTGAAATGACCGTAGTAGCTTCAGTTTTGTACGATCTTTTAAAAATTTACGATAAAAGCAGCACTCACCAAGGACGCTCTCTTGAGACGGCAAGTAAACTTGCAGAATTTGCTCGATACTCACCCATGTACGCTGGCCTCCTTCGCAAAGCGGAAGCCGACGCCAAACGCGCGCGAAATCCCGAGGCCTTTAAACGCTTTTTGAAGATCGCTAGAGCAGATCGCCCTCGATGCTTTATCTCAACAGCAGCTTTCAACGGTCAAAAAACTTGGACTGTTTTGGTACTTTGTGAATTCCGAGATAAAATTCTTCGCAAGTCTTATATGGGACGCATGTTTATTTATTATTATTATCAGCATTCTCCAAAATTAGCGAAACGGCTCGACAACCACTCTCAGTTTAAACCTATTTTGAGATGGCTCTTAAAACGCAGTGCGCAGGCCCTTTCTAAGAGTTTCCACTTGAATCCTTAAAGCGCCTCAGAGATGTTATCTCTATGGCTAAAGCAAAAAGAAAATCGAATTATTACGACATAACAATTATAGGTAGCGGTCTCTCTAATCTAATTATTGCCGAGAGGTTTCGACGTAGAGGTCTGAAAGTAGCATTAATTACTGAAGACCACGTCTTAGGTGATCGCTATAGGTATTTTGTAGAAGGCGATACTTTCTTTCCTCAATGCCTCAATTTTTTTCCAACCAGTGAATCTTCAATAGATGCTCAACTTGAAGAGTTTACGAATTTGTGGCTCGAAAAAATTGAATCATCGACGTCTTCTCGTGGCCAAGTGACTTTCGACAGTGGACGAATTCAAGAATTTCTAGGGTTTGGTGAAAATAAACCTCAGACTATCGATGCTATTGATCCTTACCTCCGTCACAAAGAGTTTATCGATTTTAATATGAATCCATCACAATGGATTCATAGACTTGAAAACTGTGACCTCGGAGATGTCTTTTTCAGGCAAGTCGTTACAAAGTTTGAAATAGAAGACAAAAGAATAGTTGGCTTTACTCTCAATGGAGCGAAAAAGTATACTACCGCAGCAGTCGTCTATGGTGGTTCCCTTAGAGATATGAAACGTCTTTTAGATGCAGATACGGTGGGAGCACGCACACTTACAAAGCTTTCAAAAACACCAACTTGGGTTGGCGTTCATTTGTTTTTAAAACACTCAAAGCAAATTACAGAAGCAACTGACTTACATATTCTTCGCGGTTCTAAGACTGAACCTTGCCTTGGTCAATTTTCCGTCACACAAAGCGCTCGGGGCGAAGACCAATATTTTAGCCAATGGATGACCTTTATCTCAGCTGAAATGGCTGAAGATAATGAACTCACAGGCCAAGCTCTTCGCGAGATCAAAAAGCAAATCAAGAGAGCTTACCCAGAAGCCATCGATGCGATCGAGTTCGAGAGAATTTATGTGGAACAGGTCCTCTCTATGGATCCGTCTGGTGCAACCACCGATGGACAGCTAAAAGCTGTGGAAAATCTATGGCTTACGGGCCCTGGCTTCCACCCTGAGGGCTTTCTTGTGGGCGATATTTTATGGGCTGACCACCAATGGTTAAAAATCATTGATGAACTTCAACCCTCAGATTCGCACATGAGCCTCGAAACTGAGGCTCAAGCCTAATCTAAATATTTAAAATTATTGAGCTTTTTACCACTTAAACTATTTAGTTTTAGGGTCTAAAAGCATTTGCGGAATTTGCGGCCATGTGTTACCTCCTAGACCACGTAAATTTCACACCTTTCGGATTCTTACTGGTGCCTGGAAAGAGCTCGCTCAGACTGGGAGTCTACATGACAGAACCGAAGGGGAGGCAGAACCAGTGAGGAGGAAACATGCCACAAATTACGATGAAATCCATGCTAGACGCCGGTGTACACTTCGGTCACCAAACTCAAAGATGGAACCCAAAAATGAAGCCTTACGTTTACACATCTCGAGGCGGAATCCACATTATCGATCTTCAAAAAACTGTTGAAGCCACTAAAGAAGCTCTTACTTTCGTTAAAGAAACTGCTTCTAAGGGCGGAAAGATGATTTTTGTTGGAACGAAAAAGCAAGCAATCGATCCTATTCAGGAAGCTGCAAAAGGTGCTGGACAGTACTATGTAACTAAAAGATGGCTTGGTGGAACTCTTACAAACTTCGTGACGATCAAACAAAGTATCGATCGCATGAAAAAAATCGATCAAATGCGTGAAAAAGGTGAGCTTGAATACTTCACTAAAAAAGAACGCATTCAAATCGAAAAAGAATACGTAAAACTTAACGATTACCTTCAAGGTATTCGTGACATGAAAGATTCACCAACTCTTATGTTTGTGGTTGATTTAAACAAAGAACATATCGCTGTTGCCGAAGCTAAGAGACTTGGAATCCCAATTGTAGGTATCTGTGACACGAACTGCGATCCTGAAACTATCGATCACGCAATTCCTGGTAACGATGATGCTATTCGTTCTATTAAGCTTTTCAGCGGTCTTGTTGCTGATGCATTTGTAGAAGGCTCTAAATTGTACAACGAAAAACTCAAGTCTCAGTCAGACAAGTCTGATGAAAAACCACAGGCTAAAGCTGAAAAAGAAAGCAAGCGCGCTGACAAGAAAACTCCAGGTGGACCTGCAGTTGTTAAGATGAGCCGTAAAAAGCTAGTTGCCGCTGGAACTGCTGAAGATGTTGAGATTCAAGCTGAAGTTGATTCAGGCGACACAATTGCTGCTGCGACTGAGGAAGAAGGAGAGACTAAAGAGTAATCTTTAGTCTTCTTTTTACCGACTAATTTTATTTTCAATTTTCAAATAACTTATATAAACGAGGTTTAAACTATGGCGATTTCTGCTCAAATGGTTAAAGAGCTGAGAGAACGAACTGGTGCTGGAATGCTTGACTGCAAAAAAGCACTTTCTGAAAACGAAGGAAACACTGACAAAGCGATCGAATGGCTTAGAAAAAAAGGTCTTTCTAAGGCTGCTAAAAAAGCCGGCCGTGTTGCTGCTGAAGGCTTAGTATTTTCTTACATCCATGGTGAAGGACGTATCGGTGTTCTTCTTGAAGTTAACTCCGAAACTGACTTTGTCGCTAGAAATGAAGAATTCAAAACTTTTGTTTCTGACATAGCAATGCACATTGCTGCGACTAACCCATTGGCAGTTTCTACTGATGAGTTTCCCGCTGCAGCTATTGAGCAAGAAAAATCACTTCTTATGGCTAAGGCCCGTGAAGAAGGTAAAAAAGAAGAAATGCTTGAAAAGATTGTTGGCGGACAAGTTAACAAGTGGCTTAAAGAGCAATGTCTTCTTGAGCAAAAGTTCGTGAAGAACCCAGACGTTACTGTTGCGGAGTTCCTTACAAACACGATTGCTAAAATCGGTGAGAACATCAAAATTCGTCGCTTCGTTCGCTATGAACTAGGTGAAGGCATCGAAAAGAAGCAAGAAGACTTCGCAGCTGAAGTTGAAGCTGCAAGTAAAGTCTAAGTCAAATGGCCCAGTGATCTGGGCCCGACTTTGTGGGGCTAGACAGGGGCAAAAACTAGGGGTGTAGACTTTGGGTGAAGCAAAGTACGAAAAAGTTCTTTTAAAGATTTCAGGTGAAGCCCTCGGGGGCGAAGAAGGCAATGGAATTAATCCAAAAGTCATTCAGCAATTCGCTAAGGATATTGCTGAGGCTTCTAAGCTTGGCGCTAGCCTCGGAATCGTAATCGGTGGAGGTAACATCTTTAGAGGTGTCGCTGCTTCTGCCCACGGGATGGATCGCGCAAGTTCTGATTATATGGGAATGTTAGCAACAGTGATCAATGCATTAGCATTACAGGATGCACTTGAAAAAGAAGGCGTTGATACTCGAGTTCAAACAGCTATCGAAATGGCTGAAATCGCTGAGCCCTACATCAGAAGACGAGCGGTTAGACATCTAGAAAAGAATCGAATCGTAATTTTTGCAGCAGGTACTGGTAACCCTTACTTTACAACGGATACTGCTGCCGCACTTAGAGCGATGGAAATGAATGCCAACGTTATTCTAAAGGCAACTAAAGTGGATGGAACCTATGATAAGGATCCAATGTTACACGACGACGCCGTAAAATTTGATGAAATCACTTATATGGATGTCTTGCAAAAAGGACTCAAGGTGATGGATTCTACGGCAATCAGCCTATGTATGGATAATTCCCTTCCGATCATCACCTTTAAACTCACAGAACCAGGAAACATTGCCAGAGTTCTCAAGGGCGACATGATCGGTACTCTCATAAAGTAATTTTCTGCATAGACGAATAAAGGAGTATGAAATGGAATTTCAACAAGTAAAACAAACTACCGAAGATGGAATGAAGAAATCAATCGACTCTTTAATGGTTGAACTCAAAAAAATTAGAACTGGCCGAGCCAATGTTCAGATGCTCGATAACGTTAGAGTCGATTATTATGGGTCTCCTACACCTTTAAATCAGGTAGCCGCGATTTCTTGTCCAGATGCTAAAACTTTTTTAATCTCTCCATTTGATGCCTCTGTGTTAAAAGACATCGAATCATCAATTGTAAAAAGTGACCTCGGAATGGCTCCAATGAGCGACGGTAAAGTAATTAGAATGAAGCTCCCGGACGTTACGGAAGAGAGACGTAAAGATCTTGTTAAAACTACTAAAAAACTCGTAGAAGATGCACGAGTCAGTATTAGAATGGCTAGAAAGGATGCCAACGATCTGATCAAACAAGCCCAAAAAGACAAAGTTATCGGTGAAGATGATCAGAAAAGGTATCAAGACGAAATTCAAAAGATGACTGACAAATACGTTGCAGATGTCGATAAAATCGCTGCTGACAAAGAAAAAGACATTATGACTCTGTAAGGTTGAAATAGCGTGGAGACTTCATTGGATAGCAACCTCAATCATTTAGCAATTATCATGGACGGCAATGGTCGCTGGGCAAAGTCCCGTGGCTATGATCGTACCATGGGGCACATCAAAGGTGCTCGAGTTGCTAAAAAAATCATTGAGTTTTGTACCGAACAGAAGCTCCCTTATCTCACTCTTTACGCGTTTAGCACAGAGAATTGGCTTCGACCTCAACTTGAAGTCAATTTTCTTATGAGACTTCTTTTCAAAAATCTAAAGCGTGAACGCAAAACACTTGTTAAAAACAACATTCGCTTTCAAGCGATTGGTGACCTCAGCCGCCTTCCTGATTTTGTTGCAAAAGAGGTCGCTGAAAGCATTGAAGCTACCAAAAACAATACAGGTATGGTTCTCACTTTTGCTCTTTCATACGGTGGGCGACAAGAGATAACAAAATCTGTGCAAAAAATAGCTGAAATGGTGAAATCTGGTGATTTAAATCCTGAAGAAATCACTGAAGAGCTGGTCGCAAAATGCCTACCATCACATCCACTTCCTGATGCTGACCTCATTATCAGAACGAGTGGAGAAAATAGACTTTCAAATTTTCTGATGTGGCAAAGTGCCTATTCAGAAATTTATATAACTGATAAATTGTGGCCTGATTACAAAGAACAAGATCTCATCAAAGCTATCAGTGTCTTCCAATCTACTGAACGCCGCTACGGTAAGACTAGCGAACAGATTGACTCTCAAGATTCTGAGCAAACTCACTCAACTGAGTCACAGTTTGATCAAAATCGTGCTTAATTTTCGTCTAAATCCGCTAATTTAGTATAATTACCTCAATCTTAAGCCTAGCCATGGACTCAAAATAGGGTAAAATCATTATTAGTTACATTAGATAAAACAACAGGATCAACAACTTTGAAAGCTCGAGTTATATCAGCCCTGGTGGCAGTAGCGATAATTATCTCTCTTTATATGCTCTTAAACATTACTGGCCTCTACGTGGTTTGCTTTATCGTTGTTTCAGTTTGCGCTGTTGAATATCTCCAAATGACTTTGGCCAAGGTCACTGCTCCTACATTTGTTCACGTCACTTTTCTTTTAAGTCTAATAACTATTTATCTGGCTGCCGTTTTTATTCCTGAATACAACATTTCGGTTTTTGGTACCGTATCAATCATATTTATGACCATTTTGCTGTTTACCGCAAAAAGAACCATAAAACTCTCCCGAATCACGTTGAAGCAGGGCCTTGGCATTATGGGGTTCCTTTACTGTGGAATCTTTCCTGCTCTGGCTACGAGACTCCTTAAAATGGACAATGGAGATTTATGGCTGTTCACGCTTATGGGTGTGGTTTTCGCTGGTGATACCTTTGCCTATCTCGTCGGAAAAGGAATTGGAAAAAACAAACTCTACGAGAAACTCTCGCCTAAAAAGACTATTGAAGGATCTATTGGTGGACTTTTAGGGTCTTGTGCCTTCGGAGCTACAGCCTGTTATGTTTTTTTCGAAGGACAACATTTGGGTATAATGATTGTCATTTCGATTCTAACCGGAGCCTTTGCACAAATTGGAGATCTTTATGAGTCCCTTTTGAAACGCGTTGCGAATGTGAAAGACTCAGGTAAAGTGATGCCAGGTCATGGTGGAATTTTAGATCGTGTCGATGGGGTCTACTTTGGCGCACCCGTTTTTTACACTTTAGTTCTGGTTTTTCAGATCTAGAACAATGTTTTTCAACAATACCTTTCAAAACTAGACCTCTTTTAAACTGCGAGTTATGTAAAAGGTCTATGAACCCCGTTTCGCAAGCTTTCTCAGTTTGAAAAAAGCCTTAAAAGGCTTGGCCTCTGGCCTTCAAGACGACTACAATTATAGGCTATGGATTTTCTTTTTAATGGCATTCAAAGTGTAATTTCGTTCGCAGTTCCAATGATTATTCTACTCGGCTTGTTGATCTTTGTTCACGAGCTAGGCCACTTCTTAGTCGCTAAGTACTTCAAAGTAAAAGTAGAGGTTTTCAGCCTTGGGTTCGGACCAAAGCTTTTTCAATTCGAAAGAGGAGGCACAGTCTACTGCGTTTCGGCCTTTCCATTAGGCGGATATGTAAAAATGTTTGGGGACGATCCAAACGTAGATATTCCTGATGCTGAAAAAACGGGGTCCTTTTTACATAAACCTGTAGGGCAACGAATTTGGATTGTATTAGCAGGTCCATTAATGAATCTCTTTTTCGCAGCTGTCTTGTTTGGCGGTGTGGCGCTGGTTGGGGAGCGCATGCTTTCTCCCGTCGTTGGAGATATTGAAATTGGGACTGTCGCTTACAAGGCTGGATTTCGATCAGGTGATCAAATCAAGACTATCGATGGCCAAGAGATGATAACGTGGCAGGAAGTCGAAGAATACATCAATGAGGCCACAGGCAAGACTTTAAAGGTTGCCCTGGTAAGGGAACTGACTAAAGAAGAAACGACCATTGATATTCAGGTTAGCCCCAAAAAGAATGACAATATTCTATCTCTCAAAAAATCTGTTGGTTGGGTCAAAGGACTAAAGCACACAAGTGAACCGCCACTTATAGGTGTTTCTAATCCTGAGTCTCTGGCACATAAAATGGGTTTGCGCACTGGGGACCTCATTCAAGAGGTTAACGGTAAGGAAGTAACGACCTGGAGAGCATTTTCAAGAGAAATGCTAAATGCAAAACCCGGTGACTTAAGACTAAAAATCAAAACCATGGCGCAAATCAGACAAGGAAAAGACAAGTCTGATGAAGAAGCAAAGGATGAAGAAGTTGTCGTCTCTGGCACTTTGGAAACTGAATTTGCGAGCGTAAAGCTTAAACAAGTCATTGAAGGTGACTCTCCTTCGGAACTTGTTGATGACACTTCCGAAAAAACAACTCATGACATGCTTGCTGATTTAGGTTTTGAGAGGTCTGAAACGTTTATCTATCGAGTGAGCGACGAGAAGCCCGCCGCTAAAGCGGGACTCAAAGTTGGTGACCGAATTGTTTCGATCAATGATGAGAAAATTAGTCGATTCGAAAATTTGCTTAACACAGTTAAAAACTACAAATCTGGCCAGGAGCCACTCCAAGTCACTTATAAAAGAGACGGTGAAGAAAAAACCGTCGCTTTGGTTCCCGAGTTGGCGCAACCTGATCGCAATCAAGGGAATTTCGACGATCGATTTATTATCGGTATTAGTCCGATCAAAAGTATTGCACCACCTGCAACTTTTATTTGGAGAACTACAAATCCTTTCACTGTCATTGCCAAGGGCATTGAAAAGTCTTGGTACTGGACAAAACTAACCTTGGTGAGTTTTGTTAAACTCATTACTAACGAAGTTTCACCTCGTAACCTTGGCGGATTTATCACAATTGGGCAAATGGCCCAAAAGAGCTGGGAATTGGGAATTTCTCAGTTCCTTCGAATAATGGCCATTATCTCCATAAACTTATTTATCATTAACCTTTTTCCAGTGCCCGTATTAGACGGTGGACATCTCTTGTTTTTCACAATAGAAGCATTAAGAGGAGCCCCCTTGAGTATGAGGAAGCTGGAGATTGCCCAACAGATTGGGCTATTCTTACTTCTCGGATTAATGGGATTTGCTCTTTTTAATGATGTAAGTCGCTTTTTCTGGAACTAAATGAATTTATTAGCATTGGACACGAGTACAAGTATGGGTGGAGTTTCTATTTTTAAAGACTCCAAACCATGTATTGAGCTCAACTGGGTACGCCAAAAATCACACACTGAAACCGTGACGGCTGCTATTCAGGAATGTCTTAATCAAGCTAATATTCAATTAGGTGAAATTGAACGTCTTGCAGTGGGAATGGGCCCAGGTAGTTTTACTGGAATAAGAATTGGAATAAATATCATCCGCACCATTTCTTACTCACTTAATATTCCCATTTGCTCTTTTGATACCCCTCACTTATTAGCCACCAATGTGACCGCTTTTGAGGGAACCATCGTCGCGGGCATCAATGCATTTAAAAATCAGATTTATTACAGTATTTACCAAAAAGACGGATCTGAGTTTAAACGAGTCAAAGGTCCAGAGGCTGATTCACTGGCAAATATAGCCGAGCAAATTGAAGAAAAAGCTCTGTTTGTTGGTGATGGATTTGATGTTTACAAGTCCCAGCTTGATGAAGATCAGATCAAAAAGTTCATCAGAATAAACACCGAGTCTGATTTCCCATTACCAAGTCATTTGGCTAAACTGTCCCTCGACGAAAGTTCTACGACTTTCGATTGGAAGACTCTCCAGCCCCTTTATATACGTGCGTCAGAAGCCGAAGAGAAACTGAAGGCAGGAATTTTAAAGCCCCTTCCTAAGTTTTAATTTTAATTTGAGTTCAAAATTTAGAACTCTGGTTAGTGCGCAAGGTTTATGATTTTTTTTAGTAACCGAGTTACAGATATCAATGGTCACAAAAAGGTGACAAAAGATTCCAACAAAGATGGTGGAACTTCAGCGCAGACCTATGGAACGACTTGGGCAATTGGTGGCGGCAAAGGTGGTATCGGAAAAAGTTTTATTTCTTCCAATCTGTCCATTTGCTTAGCAAGACTTGGAAAGCCGGTTACTCTCATTGATCTTGATTTAGGAAGTGCAAATTTGCACACCTGTTTAGGTCTCAACTCTCCAAAGCTAGGACTCAGTGATTTCTTAACTGGTAGAGTAAATTCAATAAAAGATCTTCAAGTTAAAACTGGGATTCCAAACTTAAATTTCATTGGCGGTTTCACTGATGCATTGAACATCGCAAATATGTCAGATGAACATAAAAGCAAACTCATCGAATCTTTTAATGATCTTGATACACCTTATCTTATTTTTGATTTAGGAGCCGGTACATCAGAACATACTCTTGATTTCTTTCTTATGTCTGACCAGCAAATTTTAACAGTGGTTCCGGAGCCTACGAGTATTGAAAACGCTTATCGCTTTTTAAAATCGGCCTACTATCGAAAAATCAGAAGCGCAGACTCAGATGAGGGTTTCAAACAGATTATTGATGAGGCCATGGATCAAAAAAATAAACACGGAATTAAAACACCGGCTGATCTGATGCGCTTTATTGTGTCTCAAAATCCTAAAGAGGGTGCCCAACTAGTTGAACTTATTAAGACTTTCCATATCCAAGTTCTTCTCAATCAGGTTCGCACCCGAAAAGATATCGAAATAGGTCATTCTGTTAAAAGTGTTTGTCGCAAATACTTCGGAGTTGAGGCCGATTTCCTTGGCTATATCGATTACGATAATGCGGTATGGCAAGCCCTGCGACGCCGTCGTCCCCTAGTATTGGAATACCCTAGTAGTACTCTTGTTGGGCAATTCCTTAAGATATCAAAAAATCTGATAAAACCGAATTCAATGCGAGAAGTTGGTTAAAACTCTGCTATACTGGGCTTATGTCGATAGACTGGGAAACTCAAACATACTACGAAATCCTGGAGATTTCTCAAGATGCTCATCCGAATGAAATTCGGCAGGCCTATCAACGTGCTAAATCCACTTACTCTCAAGATAATCCGGCACTCTATACTGTATTTACCAAAGACGAAACCAAACAACTTTTGAGTCTCATAGAAGAAGCATATTCGGTTCTTAGTAACCAAGTGACTCGTGAAGCCTACGATCAAAGAATTCACCGTAGATGAGGAGCGTGAAGACAAGAGCCTTGGCGCCT
>CAZFYV010000024.1:0-21934 GCA_964523195.1 uncultured Pseudobdellovibrionaceae bacterium | reverse complement strand
CAAATGCTTTTGAACAATAGCCTTAATTTTTTTCTAAGATATTGTAAAAACTAGTGTTTACTTTTGATTCATTGGTTCAAAAAAGCTTACTGAATTCAATTTTATGGGCTCTTACCGAGGTATAGTTTATCAAGCCTTGAACATGCCCCGAGAAGAGGTTATAGATAAAATTTAGCATTCTTTGCGACTTGGAGAGGTTTAATGGCAGAAAAATCAGTTCTACCAGAAGTTGAGCAACTGGCTCGCCATATCGGTGATTTTATCCAGTACTGGGGATTCAAGAGAATCCATGGTCAGATTTGGACCCACCTTTTTATATCAAATGAACCGATCGATGCTGGTGAGTTGATAAAAAGGCTCGGTGTATCTAAGGCTTTGATTTCAATGTCTCTCTCAGAGTTGGCTGAATACGATGTTATTCAAGACTGTGGTAAAGGGCCTAAAAACACCATTGTTTATACGGCCAACAAAGATGTCACAAAAGTAATAACCAATGTCCTACGTCGTCGCGAAAAGCAAATGATCTCTCAAGCGGATGCCGCTTGCAGATTAGTTCGTGAGCTACCTCAAAATGACAAGACTTCAATGAATCTTTCAGAAGAGCAACTTGCGAAACTCAGCGAGTTGATTACCAATGCTCAAGCTGGGTTAACAGCAATTCTTTCTTTTGACGAAGTCGACATGAGTTTCTGGTCTACTCTTGCTAACGGTTCTGCAGGAATTTCAAATGAGGATGCGTAATACATTAAAATAAAAGGAGCTTAAATGAAGGTCTTAATCACTGGGGCAACGGGGTTAATAGGGCAACATTTAGGTCTCTTTTTGGCAGAGAACAATCACGAAGTTGTGGTACTGGCGAGAAATGTCGAGCGAGCGAAACTTCAACTTCCATTTCCTTGTTCAATCCATAAATGGGATCTCTTTTCCGGTGAAGCACCAAAGGAAGCATTCGAAGGTGTAGATGCGGTCGTTCATCTTGCTGGTTTTCCAATTGCAGACGGCCGTTGGACCAAGACTCGAAGAGACAAAATTCTGCAGTCCCGAGTAAAAGGGACGAGACACCTTGTTCAGACCATAGCTGGTTTATCCAAGAAACCGTCCACGTTTTTGTCAGCCTCGGGTATCGGTTATTATCCGTTTTCTGATTCACAGGTTTTTGATGAGTCCTCTGAGCCAGGAAATGGCTTTCTTTCGGAAGTTTGTAAAAAGTGGGAACGGGAAGCTATGGAGTTGGCTGCCGTGGATTCTTCAATTCGAAAAGTCATAGTTAGAATTGGTTTAGTTTTATCCTCCAGTGGTGGAGCTCTAGATAAGATGCTTCCTTTAGCTCAAGAGGGCGTCCTGGGAGCGGCTGGTTCTGGGCAACAAATAATGAGTTGGATTCATATTCATGATCTTGTGAGATCTATGGTATTTGCCCTTGAGAACTCCAGTGTTGAAGGCCCCTACAATGGAGTCTCTCATAATGCGGTTTCTAATTCGGAGTTCACTAAGAGTTTAATGGCTAGATTTGATAAGAAGCCATTTTTGCCGGCCCCCTCGATAGCACTTAAGCTACTCTATGGAGATATGTCTCAGCTGATTCTACAGGGTCAAAAAGTTCTTCCAAAAAAACTCAAGGACTTAGGTTTTAGTTTTGAGTTCGAATCAATTGATGCCGCTATGAAAGATTTGTTCCCTACACACGAAAATGGTGAAAAGCGAGTTATTTATCGGCAATGGGTTCCTGAGAAAGTTGAAAAAGTATTTTCATTTTATAAAGATGAGAAAAATTTAGAGAGAATTACTCCGGATTTCTTGAATTTCAAAGTGCTTAGTAAAACTACTGAAAATATTCAAAGTGGAACTCGGTTACGGTACCAGTTAAATCTAAAAGGCCTTCCGTTTAAGTGGGAAACTCTAATCAAAGACTTTAAAGAGAATGAGTACTTTGTTGATACTCAACTAAAAGGGCCATATAAAAAGTGGTTTCACACTCATTATTTCACTGAATTAGGGGGAGGAACTCTGGTTACAGACGAGGTGAAATATAAATTACCTCTTGGCCTTTTAGGGCGAGTCGTAGCAGGCTGGATGGTCGCAGGTGATGTTCGAAAGATCTTTAATTATCGCCGAAAGGTAATGGGAAGCATTTTTAATGTCCGAGCTAAAGCCTAATCATATAGGCATTCTTGCAATAGGTTCTGAGATTCTAGAAGGTCAGATTGCTGATACCAATTCCAAAACTCTGTCATCAATCATCACTGAATACGGTGGCCAGGTTGATTTCCATATTTCATGTCATGATAACCGGCAGGAAATTACTGAAAGCTTAGATTTTCTGTCTAAGAAAGTGGGTTTCATAATATCGATTGGTGGGCTGGGACCAACTACTGATGATATGACTCGAAAGGTTTTGTCTGACTATGGACAGTTACCTTTGACTCGAGATCAAGAATCTTTAAATAGAGTTACAGACAAATTGAGAGCCAGGGGTCTGGAGCTTTTAGAGGGGCACCGCAGACAGGCTGATTTTCCCAAAGGAGCAGTCGTTTTAGAAAATAAGGCAGGCACTGCGGATGGTTTCTATTTTGAAACAAAATTGGGTTGTAAAATTCTGGTTCTTCCTGGGCCTCCAATGGAGGTAAGCTCTATCTTAGAAAATGGTGCTAAAAAAATCCTTGCGGACTTTTCAGGTAAGAGTGATTCAAAGAAGAAGCACTCCCTAGCTTTTTTAGGACTTGGAGAATCGCAACTTGCCAGTGAGGTTGAAAAGCTTCTTCCCCAGTATGAAGATCGAATTGGTTATAGAGCTTCTGCCCCGTTTTTGGAGTTGAAAATTTGGCTAACAGATAAAGAGTGGGCTGATGTTGAGTTGATTTGGAATAATATAAAAAATCAATTTTCTTCTAGCTATATCAATCCCACTATCCTGGACTTTGAAAGTGAGATTCTGTCACAACTCAGTAAGTTTTCAAAACTGAAGATGGTCCTTCAAGAAGATGATTTCAATCATGTGAATACGCTTTTTGAACAATACTTCTTGCCTCATAAGTTCTCAATGAGCTTTGAAACGTTTAGCTTACCGGCAGCTGAAATGGATTCTTACCAATGTGATGAATCTAATTGTCTCACACTAAAATTGATTCCAAACTTTTCAGAAGAAAAATGGGATGTGGCCGTTTTTCGAAACGGCAAACAAGACGATTTAAAAGTGAGTCACCCTATGCTGAAAAATTTAAAGAACCGACGTGCATCAAAATATCTGTTGGCTAAAGTTCTTAATTTTATTTCAGCCCAGTCTTAGCGAACTCTCGCCAGGTTTTCACTTCTCTAATTTTTTCGTATTCTGTCGAATTGTGTTTTTCAAATCCGGCTATAAGTATTTCACATTTTTCATGAAGCTTTTTTGAAGCCAAAATAATCTGCTGAGGATCTAAGAGGCCATCATTTAATAATTCAAAAATCGCTTTAGCTCGATAGTAGTCCATACTGTGATACCTCATCGAGAGTTGGTCTTCATGGCCTCCGTGCTTAATCGTTAGCTCTTCTTCAATAAATCCAATTTTGTTGCGACAGGAAAGTCGGAGCCAAAGGTCGTAGTCTTCGCAAACGATAAAATCTTCTTTGAACCATTTATGAGAAGCGAGGATGTCTTTTGATATCATCACAGTTGATGGACTAATACAGCAAAGCTCAAGAGATCTTGCGAATTGATCTCCGCCTGATTTTTTGTGTTTGGTATGTTGTTTTTTGACCTGTCCATTGCGTTTCCAAATTTCATTTCCATGACACCAAAAGTATTCCGGGTTCTCTCTCATAAAATGAACTTGAAGTTTGAGTTTATTCGCAATCCATTCATCATCAGAATCTAAAAAAGCGATGAGTTGGCCAGAGGAATTATCGACTCCGAGATTACGTGCGTGACTAACCCCCATATTTGTAGACTTTATATACTTTATGCGAGGGTCGTTCAGTGAGAGTTCATTGACCAGTTCTTCCGTCGAATCGGTGCTTCCATCATCGACTATGATCAGCTCAAAATCAGAAAAGCTCTGGTTAGTTACGGACGTGATTGCTCTCATAATGTATTGAGCTCTGTTGAACGTTGGAATAACCACCGAAACTGTTACTGCCATAGCCCCTTTTTGAGGATGGAAGCTCTCTAAGTCAATATGGGGTCTTTTGTTTGACTTTGTGCAGCAGATCGACTAATTTTCCACCTTATTGTGAAGTTCTATTAAATGGAGTCTCCGTTGTTTTTTGAAGGTGCTGAAAAGAAACTCGAGGTCTATCTTAAGCCCGAGCTTGAAATTGATTTGATGACCTTACCTGAATCATTCTGGGAGGGTTTAGTTCATTCTGTAAATGCGAAAATCCTTTCAAAGATTGAGTCAGAAGACTGTAAAGCATTTCTACTTAGTGAATCGAGTCTGTTTGTTTATAAATCGACATTTACCATGATTACCTGTGGAACCACTCAGCTGGTGAACGCGGTTTCAGAATTTTTAAAGAGTTACAAAGCCGAAGATATTGAAGCCCTATTCTATGAGAGAAAAAACGAAATTTTCGGTCATTATCAGCCCTCCCACTTCTTTGATGATGTTAGAGAGTTGCGAAAATATATTGAAGGAAAAGCATACCGTTTTGGTGAGGAAAGTGAACATCATGTCTACCTGTTTACGACAGAAGATAAGTTCGTTCCCGACGAAGAAGATTGCACTCTCGAGATTTTAATGAATGGTCTTCAAGGTACTGCAAAAGACCTTTTTCTTTGTGGTCAAGAAGTCACCGCAATGGAAATACGGGAAAAGTCAGGACTCAGCGAAGTACTTGCCGGATATTCGGTGGATGATTATGTTTTTTCACCCTGTGGTTATTCTTTAAATGCCTTAAAAGGAAATTGTTACGCGACGATTCACGTGACTCCTGAGGCTGTGGGAAGTTATGCGAGTTTTGAAACCAATGCAGCTACCCCAGAAGAGCGCAAATATTGGATCGATAGAATAATTGGAATATTTAAGCCAACTTCATTTGATGTGTTGGTATTTGACGATAAGGTGACAACGATTCCTGAAATTGAGACCTACTCGAAGAAAAGTGTGTACAGTTCAGATCTGAAGTGTGGTTTTCAGGTCCAGTATTCGTCTTACTATTATCCACAAGACAAGCCACAAAAGGCCTATGAATATGGGAGTGAAATATGAGTGTTGATGACAAGATTGATTCTAATTTGTGGATAGAAGAAGTTCATCAAGGATTTCTAGGTATGCGCTTCAAAGTCGAAAAAGTTTTGTTCTCAGGAAAGAGTGATTTTCAGACTGTTCAAGTTGTTGAGACCACTGGTCACGGCAAAATGTTGTTTAATGACGGAATGGTAATGGTTTCAGAGCGTGATGAGTTTGTTTATCACGATATGATTGTGCATCCTGTGATGTACACTCATCCGAACCCTAGGTCTGTACTTGTGATTGGCGGCGGGGATGGCGGTACAGTTCGAGAAGTTCTTCGTCATAAAAGTGTCGAAAAAGTTGTAATGGTAGAAATTGATAAAATGGTTGTTGATGCCTGTATGGAACATATACCTTTGACCTCTAGTCAGCTTAAGGACCCAAAGGTAGAGTTGCGGTACGAAGATGGTGTCAAGTATATGGCTGAGTCTAAAGAACAGTTTGATGTTATTATAGTCGATAGTTCAGATCCAATTGGTCCTGCGACGCCTCTTTTTAATGAGAGCTTTTACGCTGATGTTTATAGTCGTTTAGCCGACGATGGAATCGTTGTTTCACAGTGTGAGTCCCCCGTCTACGAAGGGGCCATGCAGAAAACTATTCTTAAGATTTTGAGTGATAAGTTTAATGTTGTAAGGATTGCGAATTATTCAAATTTGACCTACCCAGGTTCTTTGTGGTCGTTTTCAATGGGATCTAAGAAAAATGACCCTCTAAAAGACTTCCAGAGTGAGCGATATGATTCTGACGGATTAGAGTTTAAGTATTATAACTCTAAAATTCACACAGGTGCTTTTATGTTGCCTGAGTTCCAGTACAAAGAACTTAAGGAGTTTTTAACTCCATGAGCTCTGATCGGTTTTCACTAGATGAACTTATCAGGTTCGGAGATTATTCCGCTCCCTATGATCAAGTAATTGAAAGCTTTTCTGAAGATGTGACTTCGGACCGTGTAGAGAGGATTGAGTCCGCAATTCAAGGTCGAAGCTTCGATGTTGTCACGGTTATGGAGGGTCTTTACGATCGTGGAAACATTAGTGCAGTCATGAGAAGTTGTGAGGCTATGGGTTTCTTAGGTGTTCATATTATTGAACTCTCGGATAAGTTTAAAGAATCCCAGCGGGTCACAAAGGGTGCTGACAAGTGGTTGAATATAGAGAAGTGGACTGAGACAAAGCCTTGTTTAACGGAGTTAAAAAGCCGTGGTTATAAGATCGTTGCAACTCACTTTGATCAGGCGAAACCTATTTTTGACTTTGATTTTTCTGAGCCAACGGCCATTATTTTCGGGAACGAAAAAGATGGTGTGACTCCTGAAGCTCTGGAGCTTTGTGATGAGCGCATGGTGATTCCAATGACGGGTTTTGTTCAAAGCTTTAATATTTCAGTGGCGGCAGCGATTAGCTTGTTTCACGCCCACAGTGACCGTATTAGACGTATTGGCGAAAGCGGAAACCTTTCAGATATTGAAAAGCAAATATTGAAAGCAGAGTACCTTGTCCGCGCACATGTGAATCCAGAAAAAGTATTTCAAAGTCTATTAAAGTAGAGTTTATTTAGAAGGTAGCAGCTTCTTTTTCGAGTTTCTGAATCTCAGTAATATTTTGAGCCCGCTGTGCTCGTAAACTCTTAATTTGTTTTTCAAGAACAAGTCGATTTTCACTGTCTAACAGTTGTTTAGTGAGTTTGCTAAAAAGACCCTGTACTCGCGTGTCGATGGTTGCGTTGTCTTTTTGGAGCGCGAATATTTTTTGACCTTTATTGAAGAACTCTAAAAACTCAGACTCTAAGTATTCAGGGCAAACATCGTAATAGGTTTCCCCTGTGCGGCCAGCTTCAAGAGCATTCTGTGGGCTGCAGTACTCGATAAGCCCAGCATTCCTTCCGTTGGTATACAGAATCGGGTCGGGTTTGTTTTTGGAATCAGAGCACTGTCTTTGATAGGCAAAAAAATGTTTAAAATCTCTGCCTAAAGTTCCATCCTGTCTTCCGATCTCAAACCAGTCTCGGTGGGGGCAGGTGATGGTTTCTGGCGCGCTAACACATGAGGTCAGGGCTCCGAGGACCAACAAGTAAACAAGAATTTTTAGACGTGTAACCAACATATCCCCCAAAAAATGGACTCCTTTTTAGTAACTATAAGCGCCATAAAAATCAACACGGAAAAAATACAGATGATAGCCGTTTATTGCGCAGCATTGTACCCACGGCAAATGACATAGAAGATTGAATTGAGGCCATATGTGGGGCAATTTGAGGTCATGAAAATAGCTCTTCTACACGACTCTGTATTGCCGCCCAAAAACTATGGTGGAATCGAGAGAATAGTCCTCACTCTGGCAAAGGAATACACACGACGAGGCCATTCTGTGGTGATCGTCTCCAGGGCTGGCTCAAAAATTGAGGATTATGAGCATGTGGCACTTCCCGAAGCCTATAAAGGTGAAGATATTAGTAACCTTTTACCGAAGGATACGGATTTTCTACACAGTCACCAGCCGCTTTCTGAGAAACCTCAGATACCATTTTTGGTTACAATTCACGGGAATGGCCATGCTGGTGAACATTATTGGCCAAATACAAACTTTTTAAGTGAGAGCCACTGTAGAAATCACAATGGTAGCGTTTACATCTACAATGGAGTTGATCCCGATCACTATCCGTTTATTGAAGAAAAAGATGATTATTTTGTATTTCTTGCAAGAACTACTTGGCGAGTTAAGAACGTTAAAACTGCTATTACCTGGGCACAAGAATTAGGTGTTCGCCTAGAGATTATGGGTGGAAGCGGAATTTCCAGGGGCGGTATTCATTATAATGGCCTAGTGGATGAAGATGAAAAGCTAAAACTTTTGAGCAAAGCTCGAGCCTTAATTTATCCAACAAATTGGGACGAACCCTGTGCCGCAGCTCCTCTCGAGGCTTTAGCCTGTGGAACTCCAGTGATTTCATCAATCAATGGATGTATGCCTGAGCTTGTTCGAAACGGAACAGGTTTAGTCTGCGAAACTTACGATCAACTTTTAGATGCTGCTGATAAAGTCAAAGCGATTAAACCAAAGAACTGTCGTGAGTCAGTGGAGAATTTCTTTTCTTTGTCTAGAATGACTGAAGACTATCTGAAACTGATCGAAAAAATTCTAACTCTTGGCGAGCTTGATCAAGAGCCTCGTTACAATTTTGATAAGTCTTCGGTGAAATTTCTTTTTAAGCCTACCTTAAAAAATAAGATTCAATTGAGTTTAACAGGAAAAATATAATGAAGGTTCTCGTTACTGGTGGTGCTGGCTTTATTGGAAGTCATGTCTGTGATCTTTTGTTGGAAAAAGGGCATGAAGTTGTCGCGTATGATAATTTGTCCCTGGGACGAAAAGAGTTTTTGTCTTCATGCCTAAAGCATGACCAGTTCACCTTTGTCGAAAAAGACCTACGAAATCTGAATGATGTAGTTGAGGCCATGAGTGGTGTAGATCTAGTTTGGCATTTGGCGGCTAATTCAGATATTTCAAAAGGAGCTGAGACAACTTCTATCGATTTAGAAAATGGAACTTTAGCGACTTATAACGTTTTAGAGGCCATGCGTATAAAAGAGGTCAAGGAACTCATTTTTGCCTCCACATCTGCAGTTTATGGTGAGGCTGATGTAAAGCCGACGCCAGAGTCCTACGGTCCGATTCTTCCTATTTCGTTGTATGGAGCTAGCAAGTTGGCCTGTGAGGGCTTGTGCAGTGCTTTTTCTCACAATTTTGATATCAAAGTTTGGATTCATCGCTTCGCTAACATCATTGGCCCAAGAGCCACCCATGGAGTTATTTTTGATTTCGTAGAGAAGTTAAAAAAGACTCCAAATGAATTGCAAGTCTTAGGCAATGGAACTCAGAAAAAAAGCTATCTCGATGTTAAAGACTGTATCGATGGAATGATGTTTGCCTACGAAAACTCTAAAGAGCTTTTGCAGTATTACAATTTAGCTGCTGATGGAGTGACTCAAGTGAAGGACATTGCTGAAATGGTCGTTGCTCGTATGGAAAACCAAACAGGTGCTAAAGCTGATATTGTTTATGGTAGTAGTGACCGGGGGTGGAAAGGTGATGTTCCCTACACTTGGTTAGAAGCAGAGAAACTAGCTTCTGCTGGATGGAAGGCTTCGATGTCGAGTAATGAGGCTGTACTATCAGCAGTAGATCGAATAGTTCGCGAGAGACATTCTACGTGAATCAAATAGTTATTCTGGCAGGAGGGCTTGGAACCCGCCTGAGACCGATTACCGAAAAAGTTCCTAAGCCTCTGGTTCCAGTGGCGGGAAAACCTTTTTTAGAGTGGCAAATCGAGTTTGTTAAGAAATGTGGATTTAAAAAGATCCTTCTGTTGGTCTCTTATTTAGGAGAGCAAATTGAAGAACATTTTGGTGATGGTCAAAGTTTTGGTGTGGAACTTCAATATTCGTTTGAAAAAGAACCTCTCGGAACAGGTGGAGCAATTGCCTTGGCCGAAAGCTTTTTAGAGGAGCAGTTTATCGTATTAAACGGTGATAGTTTTTTACCTGTTGATCTCCATAAGTTTTCAAATTGGTTTGAGTCGTCTGATTATTCAGCAGGTATGAGTAACTACAAAAAGCTAGATCAGGTCACTGTTCCCGCTAATCTGAAAACTGAGGGCGATCTTGTTGTTGAGTATGCAAAGGGCGCAGGACAAAGCCTTGGCTTTTTTGCTGTTGATTCTGGGGTTTACTCGTTTAGGCGAAGTTTATTCGAGGGAAGGTCTGGAGAGACATTTTCTATTGAATCCTTGTGGCCAGGTCTTATTGAGATAAAGGGTTTAGGCTCAATTGAAATGGACCAAAGGTTTTTTGATATTGGTACCCCAGAGCGATTGGCTGAATTCGAGGGAGTTATAAATGATTATTTCTAGAACCCCATTTAGAATAAGTTTTTTGGGTGGAGGAACTGACCTTCCGTCTTTTTACAACGAAGAAGAAGGCGCTGTTATTTCGACGACGATTGATAAGTATATGTATATTACGATCAATGATCGATTTGATGAAAGCTATCGATTGAGTTACAGCCAGACGGAGATTTGTGAAAACATTGGTGAGATTCAACATCCAATTTTTAAAAGAGTCTTAGAACTCTACGGCAAAGAAGCTTTCGAAAAAAGTATAGGGAGAGGGCTTGAGATGATTTCCATGGCAGACATCCCATCGGGAACTGGCCTAGGGAGTTCATCTAGTTTTACGGTAGGTTTGCTGCACGCGATGAAGGCCCATCTAGGACTTTATCCCAAAGCTGAAGATTTAGCCGCTGAAGCATCTAAAATTGAAATTGAAGATTTAGGGGAGCCCATTGGAAAACAAGATCAATATGCAGCTGCCTATGGTGGCATGAGATTTATTCGTTTTCTACCTACCGGCGAAGTGTCAGTCGATCCCGTGGTTTTTAGGGCTCGTCAAAAAAGGGAGTTAGAGAGCTCAATTATGATGTTTTACACAGGCATGCGTCGCTCCGCATCTGAGGTTCTTTCGGATCAAAAAGCCAAGACTTCAAAGGGGCAAAATCGCGAGGCTCTTAGGGCTATGCGAGATTTGGCCTATGATCTCAGAAAAACCCTAGAAGAAGACAAGCCGATTTCTCGCTTTGGAGAGCTTCTCCATGAAGGCTGGGAAATCAAGAAGACAGTGGCTAAGGGAGTCAGTCTTCCACAGATTGACGACTGGTATTCTCGAGCTAGGGATGCAGGCGCTTGGGGAGGTAAAATTTTAGGAGCAGGTGGAGGTGGATTCTTGCTTCTATTGGCTCCTGCAGATAAAAGGGATAAGATCAAAAAGGAATTATCGGAGTTGAGACCTATCGATGTTGGTATGGATAGTTGGGGTAGTAAGGTCATTTTTGTAGGTTAGGTTCTCCAGAATTTAGGAAAAGAGGCGAAAATGCAGACGTCTAGGCAATTTGCACAAGATTATTTAGAACACACTTTACCACTCTTGAGAGTCTATGATGGGCCAGAGTTCGAAAAAGCAATGAGTCTCATGTTAGAGGCTTACAATAAGGGAAATAATATCTTTATATGTGGCAACGGAGGCTCTGCTGGGACCAGTAACCATATGGTGAATGACTTAAGTAAGGGGACGGCGGTTGAAGGTAAAAAAAGGCTAAAAGTATTGGGGTTAGCTGACAATATGAGTTTACTCACTGCCTACGCCAACGACTGTGGTTATGAAACAATTTTTGAGGAACAGCTTAAAAATTTATTCGAACCAGGTGACGTCTTGATAGCGATTTCGGCTTCTGGAAATTCTGAAAATGTTGTCAGAGCGGCAAAATACACAGTTGATAATGGTGGGTCTGTGATTGGCTTGGTTGGTTTTTCTGGTGGAAAACTTAAAGAACTCTCTAACCCCGCAATTCATTTTGAAAGTAAAAATTATGGTTCGGTTGAAGATGCTCAGCTTATGTTTTCTCACCTGTCGAGTCAGTATCTACGTTATGTGATCGAAAATTCATAGTTGGAGAAAGAACATGTCTGATAAGTTATATGGTGAAATCGCTATTGAAGAAAATAAGTTAGAGAGATTTGAAAATAGAACTCAGGTTAGAAAATATACCGTTCAGTTTTCTTGCCCAGAGTTTACTTGTATTTGTCCAAGAAGTGGATTCCCAGATTTTGCGACAATTAATATCAAGTATGTTCCTGACAAGTATTGCGTGGAGCTTAAGTCTTTGAAGCTCTATATGAATGGGTTCAGAGATAAAAAAGTATTCCATGAGGATGTCACCAATAATATTTTAGATGATCTTAAAGAGCTTCTTGATCCGTGGAGTATAGAAGTTGAAGGTGATTTTAATGTTAGAGGAAACATCAAAACAGTCATTACTGCGAGCCACTCTAAAGAATAATTAGTTGGCCTTCTTTTCAAAGATAATAGATTTTAGAATTCGTTCTTTATTGGGGCTTTCGAAGTCGTAATCAGCTTCTGGAGCCTCGAGAACCTTGAACCCATTTCTTTTGGCCCAGACTTGCATAATGGTCAGCATTTTCTTCTGAGTCCATTTCTCAAGATTGCATGAGAACAGAATTTTACCCTTTTCGTTGAGTACTTTTGCCATTTCAGAAATCAAATCTTTCCAGTCATTTTCCAGCTTGAAAACTTTTTTATTATTCCTCCCGAAAGAGGGAGGGTCACAAATAATTAAGTCGAAATACTTTTGTTTTTTAAAGGCCCACTGCAGGTATTCAAAAGCTCCCATAGCATAAAAACTATATTTACCTGAATCTGTGTCCATGTCATTTATTTGGAAATTCTTTTTACTCCAATTAATATAGTTTTGGCTAAGATCTACGCTAGCAACTTCTTTAGCCATGCCTTTTGCGGCAAATACACTAAAGGCACTCGTATAAGAAAAGAGATTAAGAACATTGAGGTTTTGAGAGTTTTCTTTGACCCATTTCCTGTTTGCTCTTTGGTCTAAAAAAACGCCTGGAGAAAAACCTTGGTCTCGTCTCAGTTCTAATTTGATATCACCTTCTTTTGCAATCCAGGTTTCTGGACAATCATAGTTGGCTATGATCGCATTTGATTTATCTTTTTCTCTATTTGTTCGCCACTGGCAAAGGTAATTGGTAACTTTATGATGCTCTAAGAGTTTTTTCAGTAGCTCTAAGTCCTTTTCTGGTAGTGGAGAGTCGCTCCACCAGCCTAGCCAATAAACCTTGCCAAGTTTGTCTGCTCTTAGTCCAGACTTTGTTTCGTGGGAGACTCTTACTGATTGAAATTCATTATCTAAGAGATCTGGATATAGACATTGTCTCCAAAACATTTGATCAGCAAATTCGCAAACGACATTTGATTCTAAATATTGGAGATGTGTGAAATAAACTGGCGGATTACTGAGGTGTTTTATAGTTTCATCTTTGAACTTAAACTCGATATTTAAACAGTGGAGTGCCAGTCGATGAAAAGAAGCGCCACCATAAAGTTCATCACCAAGTATAGGAATTCCTAGATCCCGAGCATGAAGGCGAATTTGATGAGTTTTTCCTGTTATGGGGTTAGCCTTGTATAGGGTAAAGTCTTTGTGGGCTCGAACCTTAGTAAAAACGGTGCTCGCGTTGTTGAACTTACCATCTTGCCTAGAAATCCACTGGTTCCCTTTTTTTTCGATTAAAGTATCAATGCGAGTGTCTTCATCTAAATCAAGATTATTTTTAGATAAAAAGATGTAAGTCTTATCTACTTCGTGTTGTTCGAAAGCTTTTGCAAGGGCTTTTGTTTCTTCTTGATCCTGGGCAAAAACCATAGCGCCACTGGTGCCTTGATCAAGTCGGTGAATCAACTTTAGGTTGGGATCATCTTTGAGTAGTAACTCATAGAATCCAATAGGTTTCTCGTCTGAGACCTTGTGAGTGTTAATGCCAGATGGTTTATTTGTTTTTAGCATTTAGCTGCTTTGTTATTAAGGCTGATTACTTTTTAGCTTGTTCCTGACATCTAGGATTGCCGCAAACTCCAAAAAGTTCAAGGATATGATCTGTTAGAACAAAGCCTAAGGATTTAGCAACTTCTTCTTGGAGCCTTTCGATTTGCTCATTCTCAAATTCTACGACCTTGCCACAAACGGTGCAGGTTAAGTGGTCATGATGTTGGTGAGAAGCCCACTCGTATCTAGCTGGCATTCCACCCATTCGAACCTCGGTAACATATCCTTTCGCAGAAAGAGACTTCAAAAAACGATAGACGGTCGCAAAACCAATTGCGGAGTTTTTTTCTGAAACCAATTCAAAGACATCTTGAGCGGTAAAGTGGCGGTCGCCTGATTGTACAACTCGTAGGATATCCATTCTCTGTTGAGTAACTTTCAGCCCCAGTTCCCTTATAATCTTCTTTATTGTGACGTCTGATTGTTGAGGAGCTTGGTCTTTTGAGGGGAGAATTGGAATCTCTCCAGCAGAGTTTTGGTCGTCTAATGGCTTTTTCATATGATAATCGTTCCTTTGTTCCTTGATTGTATCTTAGAATTGAAAATGATTGTCAATTAATTTGAAAATGATTATCAAGTTCATAATGGACTGAACTCACTGTGATGAGTCATAAACTGCTAATTTTTCTAGAATATTGAGTTTCCTAAAGGTTCGAATAGACTGATCTGCGGAGGCCTTGAATGTCCAGAACGAAACACGAATCCCAGCGCTTAAAGAACCTTCTCTTTCAAAAAGTTGGGATTTTTATCGATGCTGAGAATATCGAGATGAGTGGCCTCAAGCATCACGATGTTAGAACTGACTATAAGAAGATTCTTGAAAGAGTAGGTGATCGAGAGATTACTCGGATTCTCTACTATAAACCCGAGTATAAGGAAATTTCTTCTGACTTTGAGAGCTTTTGGTATGGATTAGGTGGAGAAATCAAAAGACCGGCAAAGAATGCTGACTCTTTTATGGTGATCGATGCCGTGACCATGGCTGACAAATTGGATGTTGTGATTCTTCTGGGGGGAGATAAGGATTTTCTTCCCTTGGTTTGGTATTTAAAATCGAGAGGGTGTCGAGTTGAGGTTTGGTCTTGGCCCGAAACCACATCGCCAGAATTCAAAGAGGCTGCTGACTTTTATTTTCCTTTAACTACTGAGTTTACGGTTCAGGCTTCCAGTAGCTCATCAAAGACAAAATCGAAAAGTCGGCGAGCAAAAACGACCAAGAAAAAAACGAGGTCTTCAAGCTCTAGCTCAAGTTAAGCGCATTTCTTTACTTGATAACAATCTGAGTCTAAATCCATAGGAACTCAGAACTAATTGGTTGCCTTTGGTTAGGCCATTGAATACAAAGATTTCTTATCCGCCGGTAGCTCAACTGGATAGAGTACCTGACTTCGGATCAGGGGGTTGGGGGTTCGAACCCTCCCCGGCGGGCCATTTCATTGTATCGTTCAATGTATCGTTTTGATACAAATACCCTTCATACAGTTATTACGTCTGCGCAATTGTTCTACAGATTATTGTTCGGACGTGTATTTTCAATAGCTTATCCCGAAGATGTTCCTAATTTTAAATTCCTTTTTTTGCGAAAATTGTCTCTTTGCTGTTAGTTAAATTGAGTTCGCAGTTTTTTTGTTTGGCCGCGACCTTGCAATTAATAAAGGCAGGGTTAAATAGGCACTGGGTTTTTATGCTGGAGGAAACAGTATGGAAACTGTGTATGGAAAGATTAGGAAAATATTCAAAACGGCTTTAGTGGCATCTCTTCTTTTATTGTTAGTGTTGTCACAGCAAGCTTGCGGGAACAAAAAATACTTCTCTCAAAAGTTAGATCAAGGTTCTGCTGATACTGGCCCCTTCGATCCACCTGTTAATGAGCAAGAAAAGTCTTGTTACTCACTTACGGAAAATCAACCAGATGAAACCGAAGTTAAGAAGGTCGATATCTTAATTGTGACTGATACTTCAGGCTCATTGAATGATGAGCGGCAAAGAGTCGCTGATGGAATTGATAATTTTATAGCGGCACTAGGTAATGACGTAGATTTTCAGATTGGGGTTATGCTAGCCCATGGTGATCAATCTCAATATTCCGGAGCATTATATCAGGCGGACAATGAGGATGTTGTTTTATCCTCTTCAAAACTTAGTCGCTCAGAGATTAGAAATATGCTCGAAGATAAGCTCACAGACGTAGAAGATGACAATGCTACTGATGGTGGAGAAGCAGGTTTATATAGTTTAAATAGATCTCTCTCTGGCACGGCTCTAAGTCAGATCCAGGCTCAGGGATTTTATAGAAAAGATGCTGGATTGGCCGTTGTATTTGTATCTGATGAGAACGACATTTGTGGTGAGATTCCAAATGGAGTGACTCCAGTTAGAGACCCTAGTGGTCAAGAAGAGGAAGCGCAAGAGCGTTTGTGCGGGAATATTACAGAGACTATAGTTTACCAAAATATAAGAGCCTTAAAGGGACTCGAGTCAGTGATTTTAAGTTCTATTATTTACACCGATGCTAATCAGGTTCCGTCAAGAGGTGAGAACGAAGTTGGCTACGGATATAAGCAGATTACTGAGCTTAATAAAGGTCTTCAGGTTGATATCTTGAGAGATAATATTGCAATGGGCTTAGGTAAAATAGGCGAACTTACATCGAAGCGCTTGGAGCTAAAAACGAGATTTGCCATCGAAGATACTTCAACTGTTGATCCCCAGAGTATCCGCGTCTATGTCGATGCAAACCCTGTGAGTTTTGAGTACTTCGCTTTGTCTGGAACCATAGAGATCCCTGAAGATTTAGCAGGTGGATCGGGCTCCAACGTACAAATTGAGTATTGTACCGCTGAATAGTCAAATGAGTCATAGAGGCTTGATTTATTGATTTTTTTTGAAGATGCTCGGGTATGGGCAACGAACAAGACCAAATCAATAACTTCAGGCTTCACGCCACATTTGAAAGTTTAAACAAATTTATCGATTTGTATTTTAAACTCCACCATTCAGGAAGCGCGGAAAATATAGATCTTACCGTCTCTTTACCTAGAATTTCTAAACATATTGGTGAACCGAATCAAAAGCGTAATGTACTTTTGACTGCAGAATTCTATATTGACCAGATTCAAAGTGCAAATTTGCGTGGAGAAACGACAGTTCGAATTCATAGAGATTACCCGGAGGACTGGTAATGCCAAGTTTATTGATTGTAGGTGGTGGTGATGATTTTAGTCAGGACATGAGTGATGCCTGGGATGGCCCTGTTAAATTGGTTTCTCGCAAAACAGGCCACGATATTCAATCGGAAGATAGTCGAAAAGAAATATGCTCCTTATCTAAAGAGTATGATTGTGTACTACTTCACGCCTGCACCATGGATTTTAGTCAAAGCCAATTGATCTATGATATTTTTCCTGTTTGGGAGAGTGAGGGTAAGGAAGGGGCCATATTTGTTACTGGTTCCTCAAGGACCTTCAATCCCAAGGATTCCACGACAGCTTATTTAGTGGTGAAAAAGTCGCTCGATATTGCAGTCCAGCAATGTAATAAGGCCATAGAAACAAGAAATCTTAGCTTTCAGATGATCAATTTACGTCTCGGCATGCTCGATTCTAAGAAATCCCGTGAAAAGCCTCACTGGCAAGATAATGGAATTTCGGGAGGCCAAATGGCTAAAGTTATGCTACAACTACACAGTTTGAATGGCGTAACCAAAGTGGCTCAAGTTGACCTGTTTAGTCCGGTCAAAGCCTTGTCACAGTAAAGCCCAAAGATTAGTTAAAGTTGAGGATGAGTATGGACTTTTTAGTTAAAGTTGCGATGGATGCAGTGAATTCCGTGGAGGGATTTGTCGCAGAGGAAAGCGATTTTAGTTTTCCGCCCAATCCAGATATGGGAGATATTGCTTTTCCTTGTTTTAAGTTTGCTAAGCAGCTGAAAAAAGCTCCACCTCAAGTGGCACAAGATCTCTGTACTAGTCTCAATTCGGTTTTAAAAGATGACTCTCATATGAGTTTTGAAGCGGTTGGTCCCTATGTCAATTTTACCGTTAAACCCGAATCAGCTGTGACCTTAGTTTTTGATGAATGGACTAAGGCTGGCCAAGGTAATTATGCGAAATCCGATCAAAACTCGAAGGGGAACTGGGTTTTAGATTATAGTTCGCCAAATGTTGCAAAACCAATTCTTGTTTCAACTCTAAGGTCCACTGCAATCGGTGGGGCCATGACCAGAGTTGGACGCTACCGAGGGTATAACACAATTGGTATTAATCATATTGGTGATTGGGGGACCCAGTATGGGAAGCTCGCAGTTGCAATTAAAAAGTACGGGCAAAATCTTCCTGATAACCCTGGTATCAAAGATCTAACTGACCTCTATGTAAAGTTTCATCAAGAGGCCGAAAAAGATCCAAGTCTTGAAGATGAAGGCCGAGCAGCCTTTGCACGCCTTGAGCAGGGAGACGCCGAGATTACCGAGCTTTGGAAAAAGGCTCGGGAAATTTCTCTTAATGAGTTCAAAAGAGTCTACAAGAGAATGAATGTGGAGTTTGAACATTATTGGGGAGAAAGTCACTATCTTGACGAGGTTCCTAAAGTTATTGAAGAGTTAAAATCAAAAGGGCTCTTAGAGGAGAGCGAAGGTGCTCTCGTTGTTCATGTAGAGGATGACAAGGGTAGAGAGTTAACTCCTGCATTAATGATTAAAGCCGATGGTTCGACCATCTATGCAACTAGAGATGTGGCGGCCGCTTGTTTTAGATTTAGGGAATTTGAATTTGTTCGATGTACTTGGGTTGTTGGCCAAGAACAAAAATTACACTTTCAGCAAGTTAGAGCTGTTCTGAAAAAAATGGGATATGACTGGTTTGATCGGTGTGAACATTTGGCTTTTGGACTTTATAGGTTTAAAGGTCTGAAAATGTCGACTCGTAAAGGTAATTACGTCACATTAGAAGATGTCATTGAATCGGCAAAAGAAAAAGTTATTGAAATCATGCAGCAACGAGAAGGTTATGATCAGAAAACCATAGATGAGAATGCCGAGGCCATCGCTATAGGAGCAGTTGTCTTTTATGATCTTAGCGTCGACCCAATTCGAAATGTGGAGTTTGATTTAGATAAGGTTGTCGATTTTAAGGGAGAGACGGGTCCATATGTTCAGTACTCTTTTACTCGTTGTTTAAGTATTCTCAGAAAAGCCAAGGGCGAGATGGAGTCAAGGGGAGTTGATTGGCCTCTTCCGATAAAGGACTCAAGCTCTGTGATGGGTCAACTTAAAAGCTCTTCGGAAATCCAATTGATCAAGCATATCGGCTGGTATGGTCACTTTTTAGACCGAGTTATAAAAACTAATAAGCCCTCGGTGTTAGCAAGCTACTTACTCGATCTTACTAAAAAGTTTAATAGCTTTTATAAA
This sequence comes from uncultured Pseudobdellovibrionaceae bacterium, assembly GCA_964523195.1. Taxonomy (GTDB): domain Bacteria; phylum Bdellovibrionota; class Bdellovibrionia; order Bdellovibrionales; family JAGQZY01; genus JAUHWN01. Next base: position 2,841 of record CAZFYV010000024.1, on the reverse strand, counting down.
GATCAGAAGGTCATTGTTGACGATCCTGAGCTAATGACTGCCAGGTTAGCCTTGGTTGACCTCACTAGAGAAGTGCTAGGTAGTGGTTTATCTCTTCTCGGCGTTCCTTTGCCAGAAAGAATGTAGTTATTTTCGTATTCGTGGCCCTAAGTTATTGATTGGACCTTTAAACCGTGCTCTCTTTATAAGATAGGCATTTTGTCATATCTATTTTCGGGGGGATCATGGGTCAAAAGGTACCTTTATGGGCACAAATCGTAATAGGTTTAATTTTAGGTATAGTAGCTGGATGGCTACTTCGATTTGACGCTCTATCTTCAGTTCAACCTACAGTTCTAGGCACTTTTGATGTTGGAGCTGATATTTTTCTTAGAATGTTAAAAATGTGTGTTGTGCCCCTAGTGGTTTCCTCACTCTTTATTGGAATTACCAACATTTCAAATATTAAAAGTTTAGGAAAGCTTGGAACGAAAACTGGAATCTACTACATTTTTTCAAGTTTAATTGCGATCGGTGTTGGTCTCCTCTTTGTGAATTTATTTAAGCCTGGTAAAGGCTCTTCCTTGCAGCTTGGTGAGTTTGACGTTGATAAATTTATGAAGGGCTCGACCAGTGCTTCGGATCTTATTACTCGAATTGTTCCAACAAACCCACTTGAGTCTATGGCCTCCAGTCCTCCGGATATGTTGGGTCTGATCTTCTTTACTATTATTTTCGCAATTTTCACCCTCAAGGTAAAAGATAAGCATCGCGATACCTTGAATGGGCTAATGGAGAGTATCTTTGAAGTTATGATCGGTATAGTCGATTTCATTATTCGACTTGCTCCGATTGCTGTCTTGTTTTTGATGGGAAGTTTAGTCGCGAAGAGCGATCCGACAGTTTTTAAGGACCTTGGTTTTTATTTGATGACGGTAACTGCCGCTCTTGGTTTCCATTTCGGGGTTGTTCTGCCGACAGTCTATTTCTTACTAACCCGAAAGAATCCATTTACTTATATGGGTCATATGAGTTCAGCATTGTTGACGGCTTTTTCATCAGCCTCGTCTTCGGCAACTCTGCCATTGACCATGGAATGTGCAGAGAAAAATGCTGGAATTCCAAATCGAGTTGCATCAATGGTTCTTCCTTTGGGAGCCACTGTTAATATGGATGGAACAGCTCTCTATGAAGGTGTTGCTGTTATTTTTATAGCTCAGGTCTTGGGCGTAGATTTAACACTTTTGCAACAACTGACAGTGTTTGGAACAGCATTGATGGTTTCGATTGGAGCTGCAGGGATTCCACACGCGGGTCTTGTTATGATGGTTATTATTCTTGAGGCTGTTGGACTTCCATCTTCTGCGATTGGAATTATCTTTGCCGTGGATCGGGTGGTTGATATGACTCGAACGGCTGTTAATGTTTGGTCTGATTCTGTAGGAGCGGCTATTATTGCCCATACAGAAGAGCCTAAAAAGTAGTCTATGAAACTAAGCCGAGTAAGAGTTTTCAAAACCCTGTTTGGCTTAATCGCGTTTGCCTCCCTCTATCTATTGGGGGGCACTCTAGCTAGTTTCCTCTATTTTTATTTAGCCGATTATTCTAAGGAAAGTGTCGTTAAAAGTCATAATCAGAATGACCACCGACTCTTTATCGAATTCTATCCTGGATCTGAATTTAGTACATTTGGAGCTCCGTTTAGTAGCGTGAAAAAGGAAACTAAATATAAGATCAACTCTTGGGGCTTAAGGGAAAGGGAGTTTTCAGCTAAGAAAGAGCCTGGGGTCTTTCGGATCTTAGTCATGGGAGACTCAATAACTTACGGTGCGGATTCAAAACAAGATCTCCGTTATACAGAAGTGCTCCAAGTAAAACTCAATGAATGGTCTAAGGAGAGTTCTCTCAATCTAGAGTTTGAATTGATCAATGCTGGTATCACCGGAACCAATACCCTGGGGCAACTTTATCTCTATAAAGAGAAGTTGAAATCAATCGAAGTGGACTATGTTCTTTGGGCGCTTTTTAGCAATGATTGGCAAAATGACCAATATTTGTGGAGTCGCTGGGAACGTTTTGATAAAAAGTATGCTCACATCTTTTTGCCTGGGGCTTATCTCGCAATCAACTATCTATCCAAATCTCTGGGGTTCTCAGAGTATCCATTTCTAAAATTTGCATGGAGCGATTTTGACCGTAAGCATTTTTTGGATCGAAAGAAGTATGAAAGGGAGAACGTAATTGAGCCTCTGGCTCAGTTTCGCAGGGAGTATCCTGATATCCGACTAGGGTTGCTGTTAATTTCCTCACCTGTATTTGAAAATAAGAATCACAAATTCACTGATATTTCGCCTCAAATTATTGAAATTAAAGAGGAATTTGATTACACGGAGATCTCTTCAATCAGTGACTTTCTCATTGAGGCGGGGGTCGATAATCACCTCAATGTAAAGGGACACGAGCGAGTTGGCGAAATTATTTACCCCAAAATTAAGCTCCATCTATCTGAAATCATTAAAGGAATTGACTAGGGGACCGTTTGATGGGTTTTTACGCGTCTTGGGGTATACAAAAGTCCAGTGTTTGTGCTATAAAACAAAATCTTATCGCGAACTACGTTGTGAAGGAGGAGCTTCGTGTTGGAGACGGGGAACTCTCAGGAAATGAGTCAAAAAATTAGGGTGTCGGATGAAGAGGAAAGAGATCCAATCGATCTTAACGAGATCGATAATATTCTCGAGCTCGAGGAGTCCCAATACCCACGCTTTACACTTGCTAAAAACAAAGCTCGTTTTTTGCGTATGGTGAGCTGGTACAAAGCTACAGAAGAGTGGTTAGAAGTTGCTCCATTGAGTGGTGTGA
>CAZFYV010000023.1:0-22092 GCA_964523195.1 uncultured Pseudobdellovibrionaceae bacterium | reverse complement strand
AACCTTATTAATGATACTGATGATTTAGCTTACACCATTTCTTCGAAGGTAAACGAATATCATTCACGAGGTTTTAATGCCAGTTCTCAAACGGGACAAAACTTTTTCGACCCTATCGAGAAGAACCAGGCTGCAGAATTTTTGAAAGTAAACCAGTTTCTGAAAGAAGATGTTACTCGAATCGCAGTTGCGGGGCAGCCGAATTCTCCGGGTGATAACCGAGTGGCCAACCTGATCTCTAGTTTGCAATACGAAAAGATTATGGATGATGGAACTGCAACTTTAGATGATTTCTACAACGGCACAGTTGCTCGAATTGGTGTAATCACTCAGAGAACAGGTCGAGAGCTAGAAGCTCAAGAGAATATTGTGAATCAAATGACTAAAATTCGAGAAAGCATCAGTGGTGTAAGTCTCGATGAAGAAACTACTAAAATGATTAAGTTTCAAAAGGCTTTCGATGCGTCTGCTAGGCTCATTCGAACAGCAGACGAAATGATGGATACAGTAATTAACTTAAAAAGGTATTAATAGGTAGTTAGATGAGAATCGCGGACAAAATGGCATACACGCAAGTGAATACCAGCCTCAGTAAAAACCGAGGCGACATTCACAATTTGCAGAATCAAGCCGCGACTCAAAAGCGAATCACTAAGCCGTCTGATGATCCCGTAGCTGCAAATAGAGTCTTGGTTCAAAAAACGGAACTAAAGGGCATTGATCAATACCTAAAGAATATAGCTTCAGCTAAAAACTTTTTGGAATATTCAGAGCAGAGTTTGAGTGAGCTGGCGGAAGGCTTAACACGGGCTAAAGAGTTGGCTTTGGGGCAAGCAAGTGATGCTAGTGGAAACTCCGAAACAAGAAGAGTTGTTGCTGCTGAAGTAGAGCAGCTCTTTCATCAAGCTGTTAGAGTTGGAAACAGGAAGTTAGGAGATCGCTTTTTATTCGGTGGATTTAAAACCACAGAACCACCCTTTAGTCTCGATGGGGAATACAAGGGAGACAATGGTGAGATAAAGATCCCAATTAATAAAGAAGCAAAAGTTGCTATCAATATTCCCGGTAGCTCAGCCTTTCTTGGTAAGGATTTGCGCGCAGCGATTCCTCCAGGAGAAACAGAGGCAGAGCCTGTTGTTCCAGAAAACAATCTTGAGAATTTAGATTTTGATAATACCAAAGAACTGAGAGAAGTTCGTGGGCCGGCTTCAGTTGCTACTATTGAAATTAAAGATGCAAATGATCCTGAGACTTACAAAGAAGAGACCCAAGGTACCTCATATAGCTGGCGTAGTAATGGAATTAATATCTTTAAAACGCTCAAGGATTTAGAAATAAGTTTAAAGGCGAATGACAAGTCTGGAATTCAAGACTCTTTGGAGTCGATCGATGAGGCATTGGCTCAAGTGATTCTTACAAGAGCCAAACTTGGTGCTAGAGTTTCAACGATTGAGAAGACTTTTGAAACTCTTCAGCAAGCGCAAATTGATGCTAAATTAGTTAAGTCGCAAGCAGAAGACGTGGACACCTTTGAATTAGTAAACAACATCAATAAGGCAGAAAACACTCTGCAAGCCTCTTTGCAGACATCAACTAAACTTATGCAACCCAGCCTTTTAGACTTTTTAAGATAGTCTAATCGTTCTAGTTTCTTTTTTTAGACCATTGTAGAACCTGTATTTCTTTCATATTTCGGACCTACGACCGATTTTTTTGTTTTAAAAACAGTGTTTCCAGGATCCAAAATGGGCCCAGATGTGCAGTAATTGCCAAAACAAGTGGGTTGTAATGCGATGCCTTGACATTCATCTTGAGAAATAATAGCTAATGCCCCAGCCCAAAAGAGCCGATTGCTTTTTTGAACAGAATCACCTGTTTAAAGGTATTCTGGTCGGAACTTTGACTAGGACGTTGAAGGAGTCCCCCATGTTGGTGTTGACGAGAAAATTAGGTGAAAGTATCGCGATCGATGATCATATCAAGATCAGAGTCGTGCAGATCAAAGGTAAACAGGTAAGACTTGGAATCGAAGCTCCAAGAGACACCAAGATCCACAGAGAAGAAGTTTATCTAGCTATCCAAGATCAAAATCAGCAGTCTGTGAACACAGATTCAGAGAAAACTCGCCAAGTTGCGAAACTTCTGAAGTCGTGATTTTGAAATATTGTTAATATTCTCCTCTAAATCGAATAACTTGCAGTACTCCAGTTTTGACTTTTTGCATCAATCTGAAGGTCCAGTTTTTTCTTGATATCCCCCTTATTTATTGAATACTTAGAAATGTTTTAGCCAGTTTCGGCTTTTGAGGTGTCTATATAAGTGAGAATCTCTGCTCACAGCACGCCTCGCGGGAGGGGAGCCCATGGTCATACAAACCAGCAGATTTGGTAGTGTCCAGATCACAAAAGAGGATTTAATTCAATTTCCTGAGGGTCTACTTGGGTTTAACGATCTTAATAACTTCGTGTTATTGGACGATCCAAATGACGAAATCTTCGCTTGGTTACAAAGTTGTGAAGAGCCTGGAATCGCCTTCCCCGTTCTAGAGCCAGAACTGTTTACTGATGCTTACAATGTTAAATTTAATAAGCATGACCTTGCTTCACTAGGGGCAAGTGCTGAGAGTTCGATCAGAAGTTTTTCTATTATCACGATCCCTGAAGATCCAACGCAAATGACTGCGAACCTTAAAGCTCCAGTTGTTATCAATATTCAAAAAAGACTCGGGAGACAGTGTGTTCTTCAAGATAGTCATTTGAATATAAGAGAGCCAATCTTTAGTCAGCTTCAGCAGCGAGTTGTGCAAAACCCTGCATCCACTATTAAGTCTCAGGCGACTGAAATGGGCGTAGCAATCAAGCTACCTAACAGTGGATCTGATTCAGAGCCGTCTGCAAGTCTATAGACCTGAACCTTCAATTTTCGAAAAAGACTAACATCTAGTTTGGTTGTACTCCTACGTCTAGATTCCGCTCCAGGACTCAATTTTAAGCCGAATATCCCGATCTAATACATAACCAAGGATGGTGGTTAAAATAGGGAACCAGGAAGGATAGCCCGCCAAGGAAGGGATATTCTATGGGTCATTTGGCCATTAATGCTGCATTGGTAGCTGCACTCATTTGGTTTTCGAATGTTTGTCGAGCGGACCTCAATCATCGCATTTCAATCTTTCAAGTTCGAAAATCTATTCCACTTTCAGATAATGAACCTGTCTACAGAGACTTTTATGTTAGTAGTGGAGACGAATCGGGAATCCGCGTAGGTATGATCATACCAGTAAAGCGCAGAGTTCCAGTTCACGATCCAGTTTTTAATAAACTTGCAGGTGATTTATATATCTCGGTTGGAGAGTTAGAGATCATTCATGTTGGAAACGGGTTGTCTGTTGGTCGAATGATTAATGCCACTATGGATAAAGAAAGACCTATTTTAGACTTCGAAGGTTTTATGGTTGGCGATAGAATCGATATAGACAATGCCAGACTGCCTGCCAGTGAAATTATAGAAGAGCCTATTCAAGTTAAGCCCGATCCTAACTTGATGATGAAACAAGTTCAAAAACCGACCCAGCTTCCTCCTCGTCCGAAGCCGAAAGTGCCACCTGTAGAGCTGCGAGAAAATCAAGAAGCTAAAACCACTGGACCATTGCTGCTATAACAGGTACATCGTTACACAAACCTTTTCTTCGTTGAAAAGTCCATCGCTAGACTCGTTTTTTCTAAGTTAGTTCGGTGTCGTAGTATTAGTAATACAACTTTCACCTCCTGCCTTGAAAAAACGTGCCTATCGATGTACTAAATCAAGTCTATGGCGGATACGTTTTTTCAAATCGAAGTAAAATACTTAAAGAGCCAGAATGAAGATCGCTTCTCTGGATTTGCCTTTGAACAGGGTGCTTCGGGTGTTGCAGAAGATTTGAGTTTTAACCAAGGTAAAAGTAATTACCAACCTCAAGTTCTCGATAAAGAAGTGATCAATCTCCACGTCTTTTTTGAATCTAGGCCACCTGAGGATTTTTTCTTAAAAGCGAAATCTGAGTTCCCAGAAGTTGAAATTTATATGCGAGAGGAACAAAACAAAGACTGGCTGGAAGAGTGGAAGAAAGGTTTTGAAGCTTTTCCATTGGCTGAGCCTTTTTGGATCGTTCCGAGTTGGAAGTCTGTTCCTGAAGGAGTGAGCCAGCCTATTTTTGTAGATCCGGGAATGGCATTTGGTACTGGTACCCATGAAACCACTCAACTTGTCGCTGAAGCCATGATGGAGCATTTGCGTTCACCGAGTCCTAAGCGTCTTTTAGATGTAGGGACTGGAACAGGAATATTGGCCATCTTAGCCTCAAAGTTAGCTGTTGAATCCATCGACGCAATTGATGTGGATAAAGATGCCTTGCGAGTAGCTTACGAGAATTGTGAAAAAAACCAAGTCGACAATGTCAAAATACTTAAACAAATGAGTCAGGATTTAAAAACTCCCTACGATTGGGTTATAGCCAATATCATTGATGGAGTTCTAATTAAGTTAGGGTCAGATCTGTATCGACTTACAAAGCCTGGTGGAAAATGTTTGGTTAGTGGAATACTTGAAGAGCACATGGACGAGTTCGAAAAGGAATTTATCAAGAAGAATGGTTTTGAAATCATATCTCGGAAATCTAAAGGTGAATGGGTTTCTTATTTTTTGAATAGGCCTAATGAGAGTGATCTATGAGGCGATACTGGGTAGAAGATTCTGCAGTTAATGATGGTCAAGTTCTTATTGAGGGGGACACTTACAAACATATAGTTGGTGTTTGTAGAATGTCTGAAGGCTCCCATTTCGAGGTTTTAGTTTCGGGAGGCAAAGCCTTTTTTGTAGAAATGCTCGATGTGCAAAAGAAAGTTGCGATTGCAAAAATACTGGAGGAACGACAAATTCCTCCCTTGAGAAAGCCTTTTATTCATCTGGTGCAATCAGTTCCGAAGTTTCAAGTATTGGAAGATCTTATCGAAAAATCTGTTGAACTTGGTGTTTATGATATCCACCTAGTTACAACCGAATATTCTTTTATGAAAGAAAAGACCTCAGTCTTTGATAAGAAGATGGATCGCTGGAATAAAATTGTGAAAAGTTCGACCCAGCAAAGTGGTCGAGGATCCCTTATGGAGATTCACAAGCCAGTTACTTTATCTGAGTTTTTAAAGAGCCGAGAGTTTATCCATCATCAGCTGCCTATCTTTGCTTACGAGGGAGAGGCCAGATCTAAACTTCACGAAGTGTTTCCAAGTGATGTTAGCGATCTGACCGATGTCTGGGTTTTTGTTGGTCCTGAAGGGGGATTCTCTCTTGATGAGGTCCAGGGAATTCGCTCCCGCGGAGTTGAGCCTGTCAGTTTAGGTGATCAGGTGTTAAGAGTAGAAACCGCAGCTGTGAGCCTGATTGCAGCGGTCAAATATCAGCTCCACCTGTTTTAAGAAAACGCAGAATATTAAGATAATTAGGAGCCCATTTAACCTTATCTGTTTGGTGTCGTGTCTTAGATGCAGGGGATTCGCAGCGCATTATTGTCTTTGAAACCACATAATCAATCACTTTTGCGATCCTAGGCTTGCATGGATTCAGGCTGCATTTTATAAGTAAATTGAGCTTTGATGCGTTTGATCACGGAAGGTGATATGGGAACAGATCAATTTGATGATTTTGAATTTAAGCCAATAACCGAAGGTCTAGGTTTTCATGACAAAGTTCGTGAAGCTAAGGCTCAGCCACAACGGCAAAAGCTTGTGGAAGAGCATCTCGATCGAGAAATGCCTAGTCGCCCAGATCCGCTTCTCTCTTTATCTCTAGAAATTGATAAGCCAGCAAGTCAGTCACTAACCGATATGATGAATTCTCTTCCTCCTTCAATGGATTTTATTGAGGATCAGGAAGAGCAAAAAGATACTGTTTCTCAGCAGCAAAGAGCTAAGAAAGAAAATAAAGCTGATATCAATCAGCCCGAAAAATTTAATACGATTTCAAAAACAGCTGTTCAAGATATGATTCAGACATCTGAAGATATCCAGCAGCCTTCTGGAAATAGACAACTCATATCAGGCTTAGATAAGTCTATTGCAGCCCAAGTAGAAGGAACTTCTGCTCAATTTCAAGTTGAAACTGAAGGTCAAAATTTACCTCCGGTACAATCAAATCCGGTTGTTGAGTCTGAAAGACCTCGTTCGAAATACAAAGAGCGAGTGGATGCGAGTTTAGCGAAAGCTTTTCCTAAAGTTCCAGTTGTTGAGCGTCCAAAAGCCCACCAAACTGCGCTTCAAACAGAACTTCGTTTGGAGGCTATTCCTACAAGTATGATGGCGGGGCTTCTCGATGCGATAGTAGTTGCTGGGCTTAGTCTAATTTGCCTGGTGAGTTTACTTATGATCACTCAGGTTGATCTATTGAAGTTATTGTTGAACGCTTCCACAAGTGTTTCTGCATTCGTACAGTTGTCGATTCTTTTTTGTGGAGTACTACAATTGTACTATCTTTCTTCAAGAGGGCTTTTTGGTGCCACTTTAGGTGATTGGGCCTTTGACCAACAGCTTGGAACTGAAGAGGATCGAAACTTTGTAGCTTACCCCATTTTAGTGTTATGGCGTTCAGTTTTGAATACCATAACAGGTTTTATTTTCTTCCCTATTCTTTCTAAGATTTGGAAGAAGGATATTCTTGGGGTTCTTTCGGGGCTCAATTTATACCAAAGAAATTAAAATCAAATGAAAATAGCATCTCTGCAAGAAACTCTTGATCAATTGGCTACCACTAGAGCAGGAAAAAAAGTCGTTTTTACTAACGGCTGCTTTGATCTTATTCATGTTGGTCACCTTCGTTATCTAAATGAGGCTCGGGCCTTAGGTGACCTTTTAGTTGTTGGTTTAAATTCAGATTCAAGTGTTAAGCAGCTTAAAGGACCATCAAGGCCACTTCTTTCTGAGCAAGAGCGATATGAGATGCTCATGAATTTAAAGGCGATTGACCACGTGATTTTATTTTCTGAAGAAACCCCGATTGAACTGATTAAAGCAATTCAGCCTGAAGTTTTAGTAAAAGGTGGAGACTACACCATAGAAACGATAGTTGGTTCTGATTTAGTATTGGCAAAAGGTGGGGAAGTTAAATCACTTCAGTTTGTAGATGGATATTCAACAACTAATCTAATTGATAAAATTAAGAATATTTAGAATCTAAAACCCAATCGAGTTGAAAATACAGTTTGGTCGTACCGGTCGATCGATGCTCCTATAAAAAAGTAATCAAAATCTAAAAGTAAAGCGAGGCTTGAGTGGGGGCCTGCAACTTTTAATGTTTCCTCTTGCATTGTATCGCTGAGGCTCGCTGTACCTCCTGAAAAGGTCCCGTAGCTTTGGTTATAACCGGCTCCGAAAAGTAATGAGACTGAACTGACCTTTACTCCAAAATACAAATCGATATTCACATTTTGAAAGTTAAGTTTGTTTGAAAGGTTTCCGCTGTCAAAACTTGCAACTAAGCTTAAGTTGGCGGGGATGAACGAGGCTTCAACTAATCCTATTCTCAATAGTGCTCCATATGAGCTCATTTGTGAGGATTGAGAGAAAGGAATAAAATGTCCGTAGATGTCTATATTATTGAATAGACCCTTTCCTACCATAAGGCGGGTGAAAGTTAGATCTTCTTGAATATTTGTTTTATCTCCCAAAGTTCCTAAATCATTAGTGCTAATTCTCTCCGTTGAAAGGCCGATCTCGAGTCCATCGAAGCCACCCAGTGAAAAGGGGTTAGAGAGAAATTTTGAGGCTGTGCCTTGCCCGATGGTTTTCAAAACCTTTTCACGATCAGAGGAATTTAAATTGGTTGGGAGCCTAAGGCTTCCAAAAGCTGAATGAGTTATCATGACTAAGATAAAAACTAAAAGAACTCTCACTATATTAATGGTAGCGAGGTTCAATTCTTGCGTCTATCAATAGTCATTTGCATTGGAAAAGAACTTTGAAGATTAGTTTGAAGCAACTGTAAAAGACTGGATTCGACTTAGAGTTTGCGAAGCCCCCTGTCTTAAGTCGGTGTTTGTTGCCGTCTCTGAAATTCCTTCGAGTAATGTAATGATAGGATCAAAGTATTGAGATTGAACTTGTCTTCTCGCTTGCTCTTCAACTGTCTGAGAGTTTTGGCTATTTAAATGAAATTCAGCAGCGGCTTCTAGTAAGCTTAGCGCTTCAAAGGCTGCATCAAGTTGCTCATCAGTTTGAATTGCAGTTCCCAAAATCTGAAGATATTGAAGGTTAGTATAGACTTGTAGTTTTTTCTGAATAATCTCTAGATTCTTAGACTCTTCTTCTTCTATATTTCTTATGGCGACAAGCTCAAAAAAGCTGATAAGACTTGGAGTTGCTCCAAGAGCATAAATGCCAAACTCTTTCATCTTTTCGCGATCATCTTCCACCATAAGGCGAACTACTGGGTAGAAAACCTCAGGTCCGATTTGTGCGGTTTGAAAGTAAGTAATGAACTTTAATGTAATCTTAAAGTCAGGCTCTTGGAGTAAAAGCTCAGCCCACTCGTCAACTGTTTGAGGAACTTCATCATCATCAAGATTATTATTGGTCTCTCTAACTTCTTCATCTTCAGCGACTTGAACTTGTCCGTTTCCACTATTTGCCGGATCAGTTTCTGTATCTGCAAAGTCATTATCTTCATCAGCAGGAATGTTTGAAATAGGATCGTTAGCTTCTTCTGCTTCAACTTCCTTTTTCTTTTCCTTCTTCTTTTTCTTCTTCTTCTTTTTCTTCTTCTTGATGTTTACTTTCGGTGGTTTAGTTTCGATACCCTCGAGTCCTGGTTCGTCACCAGCTCCTGGCTCATATGGCCCTTCATCAGAGAACTTATCCGTTCCACGATTCGTTGGGAATTTATTCGTAGGAAAGTTATTTTGTTTTGGCTGTAAGCCTGAAACCTTATTCTTTCCTTTTAGAAAGGGTTTCCTGTTGGAAAATCCAAAAGAGAAGTCTTCTTCCAATTCTCCAACAATACCCACGCCACGGCCGTCGATCTGGAAGTTCTTTAGAGCTTCAAAACAAACTCCAAAAAACAGTATTAAAATGAGCATGGACCAAAAGGTCTTTTTATCCAGCACATGGCCTCCTTATGCCCTTTACTAAGGCACAAAGCATACCGAAGTGCTTTTTCTAACTATTTGAAAATACTCATATTTTTTGGTCCAGGAAATCAGTGTCTCTTATTGATATGATCACTTTTTGTACAGTTTTGAGACACAGAATATTTTCATGAGTAATTACAGCTACTTACAGAGTATATTTTTTAGTCTCCATTCTCGTTGTAAATAGCCACTAATTGTCGGCAATTATCAATAAATCTCAAGGGTTTAGCTCAATTTTGCCAAAGTATTAAGCTGGACATGAGTCTAGATAACGCATAGCATTAAGTTATAGGAATGAGGTGCGTTTGAAAGTCTCAAGCATTGGACCTTTTATCGCTGGTGAATTACACACTGAAGGTGTGGAGCAGAAGAAAGCGAAGAAGGAAATACAAAAGAATATCCATGAGACCGTTCAATCGTCTCAATCTTCTGGAGACTCCAAGGAGGAGTTTAAGTCCCCAGCTGTTAGATATGTAGATTTTCAGAAAGAAAAAGAACAGCGTAAAAAGAAACAGAAAAAACGCATCACAAATCGTAAAGAGGCCAAAAAAGCCAAGGCCTTTAATGCCTATAATAAAGTACTCTATAGCTCCTCTCGGCAGAACTATAGGGGATCAGTCATTGACCGATCTGTTTAATTGATTTTTTATAGTGAATAGTTGGGAAGAGTTATGGCAAAAGAATCGTCACCACCTGGCTATGAGTTGGTGGAGTCAAAAAAAGAGATTGATCACATATATGGAGTCTTAAAAGATTCCAAATTACTCGTACATTGTTCTACAAAAGAAACTGGTCGCCATGTCTTTGAAACAGTCGCTTTTGAAGAGCCATATCTTGTTGTGAGACCAATCGATAATCGATTTGTTAGTTTTCAAAATAGAGATGAAGTCATTGTCAACTTTGGAATCGATCAGGGCCTTTACTTCTTGAAAACCGACTTACGATTGCAGGGTAAAACTGAATTTGCCATCAATCTTGATCAAAAGATTTATAAGATTCAACGAAGAGATAATTTTCGTCTTACTCTTCCTGATGACTTTTTGGTGGAAGCTACATTTGAAAAAGGTTTTTTGCCATCTGCCGAAACAAAGGTCCGGCTGGTCGATTTAAGTGTTGGTGGGATGGGTGTATTGATTCCACAAAAACTGTCTATGGGAGTTGAGAAGAATCGAAGAGTAGATGGTACAGTTTATCTACCCGGCAGAGAGCCCATGGAAGTTCATTGTATTATTAGACACTATAGAGATAGTGAAACCCATGTCCGTGTGGGATTTGAATTTGAAGCACTAGCACCTGAGGCAGAGCAACTTCTTGGGAATATCATGATGGATCTGTACCGTCTTATGTTCTCCAAATACAGAGACGCTTAAAAGAACTTCTATTTTCGTCATTTCGTCGTCGGAGTAGTTTAACCTACGCCTTCCTCCTTATTCCTTAATAGAAACTCTTTTAAGCCTCTCTTGGCAGAGCTTGTTCCTTGATAAAACACCAAATATTTCAGCCATTTTGTGGGAGCCATCCGAATTTTAAAAGCATCTCTATACCAGGTTCTTCTTATCTCCCTTTATTGAAGCAAATTGAGACAACTGGACTGAGGTCTTAAGTTATGACGCAGTGCACCGATATGTAGATTGACTGTAAAAGGGATCTAACTGTGGGCGACTTCTCCTTTTTTTAAAAGGACCGGGAGGGGTCATTATGTCTTTGCGTATTAATTCTAATATCGCAGCTTTAACGGCTGCAAGGCGACTAGGTCAGGCTCAGCGCACGGCTGAGAATGCTATGGACTCGTTAGCCACAGGGTCTCGATTTTCGAGAGCCTCAAACGATCCTGCGGGCTTAGCAGTGGCTCAAACCCTCCAAGCACAAATCCAAAGTAATCGAGCGGCTCAAAGAAATACAGATCAAGCAATCTCCTTAGTTCAGGTTGCTGAAGGCGGGCTTAATGAACAAAACAACATATTAATAAGACTGAGAGAGCTGGCGGTTCAAAGTGCCAGTGATACTCTCAGTGACACAGAAAGAGAGTTTCTCGACCTAGAGTTTCAAGAGTTGAAATCTGAATTAGATAGAATTGGGAAAACGACTCAGTTTGGTTCAAAGAAGCTACTCGTTGGTAGTGGTGAGTCTTTTGATTTTCAAGTTGGTATCAATAAAGGTGAAGAGAATGTGGTTAAGTATCAACTTAAAACAGATACTACAGCCGACGGCTTGGGTATTGATGACTTAGAAGTTGGGGAGCAAGATGAGGCTCTTGATTCTCTGGCCAAAATAGATGATGCACTTATAAAGACAGTTGGAGCTCGAGCGGATTTTGGTGCGATCCAGAGTAGACTACAATTTGCCCAGACCAATTCAGAGATTCAAGATGAGAATATGTCAGCCGCTCGATCGCGCATTGCTGATACAGATATAGCTCGAGCAACCGGGGAATTAGTTCGATCTCAGATCGCTACCCAGGTGGCCACAGCTGTTTTATCTCAAGCCAATCAAAGCCCCGAAAGTGTGATTCGACTCATTTAAGAACAACTTTCGAGTATCAATTCAAAATTTTTTTTAGTTCGCTATGTGAATCATTCCGCGCACTAGACGCAGCGTGTTACATAAAACCTAGACCTACGTCTTAAGTTTACTGGACCAAAGCCGAGACGAAGATTGAACACGTTGGAAGACTTTCTCCCGGAATGGTCTCTTTTACAGTCACTGATCTTCCGGTTTGGAATGTGCTCCGTCAGTCACCGGAGTACGTTCTAGCCTTCCAACACATTTTAATAAACGAAGTTTTGCGCGGTGAAAGGCGTGCAAAAAGGTGGATAAGTCCGCCATTACGTTGGAGGCAAAAAAATGGGCTTAAGAATTAGTACAAACGTTGCGTCGATTAACGCGCAAAAACGCTTGTCTGCACAACAAGGGCGAGCAGAAAAAGCATTAGCACAATTAGCATCTGGTAGTCGAATTACCAAAGCAGCAGATGATGCCGCTGGTTTGGCCATCTCGGAGAATATTCGAGGGCAAACTAGAGGTATCGCAATGGCGAGACAGAATGCGTTTAACGCCATTTCATTAGTTCAAGTATCTGAAGGTGGCTTGAACGAAATTTCCAATATTCTTATTCGATTGAGAGAACTTGGCGTGCAAGCCGCGAGTGATAATATTGGTGAAACAGAAAGAGAGTTTCTAAATACAGAAGCCGCACAACTTATCGACGAAGCAGATCGAATTGCAAAAACAACTCGATTTGGTAACAAACAATTACTAGATGGTAGTGGGGAAGAGATGCAGTTTCACGTTGGACCTTTTGCAGGTGAAGAAAACGTGATTTCCTACAATCTCGACGCCAATGCCACAGCGGATGAGCTAGGGATTGATGGAATCGACATCTCCGAAAAAGATGGAGCAAGAGATACTCTTGGAAAAGTCGATGAAGCTCTTGTCAAAGTCGGTCAACTTAGAGCGGATTTTGGAGCCGTTCAGAGTCGACTACAAACAACAACTAGTAACTTAGATATTCAGTTTGAAAACCTAAGTGCAGCGAAATCGCGTATTAAAGATGCGGACGTTGCGCTGGCAACTTCTGAATTAGCATCAGCGAATATCTTGCAGCAGGCTGCTGTATCGGTACTCGCGCAGGCAAACGCATTTCCTCAATCTTCATTGAGGTTGCTAGCCTAATATTAGCCAAAAGAGCAATGAATACTGAACATAAAGACCACCCCGGTTAGTTAAGCTCATTGCTCCTTTTTACTTTGATCACAGATTTGAGTAGTCGCCCACAGTAACTACTCTTAAGCCCGCCTTGGGGGCACTTGTCCCCAAGGTATATTGAGGCTTTAAATGCGTCTAATAATTAGACATTGTCCAGGTTGTAACCTATCTCTCGCAATTGATTCGTTTTCAGAGGCCTAGATTTGGTCCCTTAATTGCTCTTTTAGTGGCTATGGGACTGGTTTTTAGGGTTTTAACCCTATTTTTGAGAACTGCGCACAAGCATTCTCCGGTAAAAAGAAAATTAGACTTCCAAGATGCTGAAGTCGTCGATGATGAGAACTCGAGCGTATCCTCTCGAATGTTCTATATCTTCTTTTTGATTTGTGGTCCTCTTGGATGGGGGCTTGTCGCTTGGGATTCAGCAAAATTGAAATCATCTGATTTTGATAGAAAAGATGAGTCTACTAAAAGCACCATCCTTAAATCTTCAAAAAGCTCTAAGTCTAAGCTTTCAGATGCTCGGTTTTCTAAGGATTTGCAGTACCGCAAATTAAACTAGATATATATAGATAAGCAAAAATTTAACTGGACTCATATTTCTCTGCGGGCTGGACTCGACTATGTAATGGGTAAACTATCTTTAGTCGAGCAGTCGAGGTCATAACTTTATACCTCCCCCCTAAATTAACCCTATCTTAGTCCTAATATCACTACCAAGGTCTAGTTCCATTAGTACTAAGGTCTAGTTTACCTCGACTCGACTTCAGACTGCCCAGACCTCGCCGAAAGGGTTGTTGTCAGTTGGAAAAACCTAGACTTCCTTTTCGAGGAAGGCTGGACCTTGAGTGACTGCTTGGAACAGCTTTGAATTTAGTTTTTTCGAAATGGCATCCAACGTGTTCAACCAAAGGGCGACAGTGATGTCGCCTCCTTGTTTCCCATTAGTAGGTCTTGGGAGCTGGGATTTAGACGGAGTTATCGCGCTAAAAGGAGCGAAAAAATGGGTTTAAGAATTTCAACCAATATTACTTCATTGAATGCTCAGAATACTCTGGCAAGAAGTACAAGAAACATTGAGAAATCAATGGCACAACTTGCTTCGGGAAGTCGAATCACGAAGGCTGCAGACGATGCTGCTGGACTATCGATTTCAGAGAATTTTAAGGGGCAAATTAGATCACTCGGACAAGCGAACCGAAACGCAAACGATGGTATATCACTCGTGCAGGTTGCAGAGGGTGGATTGAACGAAATTTCAAACATCGTTACAAGATTAAGAGAACTTTCAATTCAGGCGTCTTCAGATACTATCTCAGATGTAGAAAGAGGCTTTGTAAATAAGGAAGTTCAACAGTTAGTAAATGAATCTCAACGTATCGCTAAATCAACGACTTTTGGTAAGACTCAGCTTTTAGATGGTTCTGCTGAGACTTTTGATTTCCAAGTTGGTGCAAATAACGATGACTTTAATGATAGAATTTCTTTCGATGCTGCTGAGAACGTAGCAACGACAGATGAATTAGGAATTGATAGCCTTGATTTCAGTTCCAAAAGTGGTGCACAAGAAGCTCTCGATGTACTAGATAATGCTCAAACAACGGTATCAAGTTATCGAGCAAACCTTGGTGCTCTTCAAAACAGGTTGATCTCTACAACTGAAAACTTAGGTATTCAAAGAGAGAACTTGTCAGCCGCGAACTCTCGAATTAGAGATGCTGATGTCGCTCAAGCAACTTCAGAGATGACGAAGAATAACATTCTACTACAAGCTTCAACGTCAACTCTTGCTCAAGCTAATGCGATTCCGCAAAACGCATTGAGACTTTTGGGCTAGTAACAATATTAACTAAGAAACCAATTTAAGAGGGCAAGCTCCTTGCCTTCTTTTGGCCTACCCCAGAGGGGTCTTGTACTCCTCTGGAGATTTTAGAGACTAATTCTAGTCCGTCCAGATTAAGGCCAGTCCAGTACAAAATTAATACAGTCCTACCGAATAGAAATCACGATGAATATAAAAGCTGCTTTTCAAACAATGATTTCTTCTCCTCTCAAAGCCGTAAAGGGTGAGAAGAGAGACGTGAAGTCAGAGTCTAGCACCGATAGAGACTCCGATGGTCGCCGCGATCACAATGATGATCGAAGGAAGTTGTCTAAACAGGAGCAGAAAGAATTAATTAAGCATTTAAAGAACTTACCTGGTGTAGTTGAAAACGGCCTGATTGTAACTATAGAAAAAAGAAACGATGTAGAGGTCCTGCTAATCCAGACTACTGATGGAAGGGTAGTTCGTAGAATTCCTGAGTCTGAGTTTTATCCCATTTTCAAAAACCAGACTAAAGCTACTGGCAAAATTTTAGATAAAGCCATGTAAATCAAATTCGTCATCGTTCTGACTCCTCTTTGGTCCTCGATCGAAGGTCTAAGCCATATTATTGACTCACAGTTTCAGTATAAGTTCTGTCACAATAATGGAAGATCGCTAGTGTCAGGAGGACCAATTGGCGACGATCCAGTTTAGCGGGATGGCTTCTGGGCTGCCAGCAAATATTGTTGAGCAGATTATTGAGGCTGAAAAAATCCCAATAAATACTATTAATGCCAGGAAGGCCAAAACTGAGAATAAGTTGAAGCTTGTGGGCGAGCTTGAAACAAAAGTTTCAGGCATACGTAGTTCTCTTGGTGAGCTTGCTAGCACCCGTGGTTTTTCAGATATGAAACTCACCTCTGGTGATCCGAGCATCATAGACGGTGTCGTTGATCCTACCAATGCTGACGCAGGCTCTTGGAATGTGGAAGTAGTTAGTCTTGCACAAAAAGCTGCGGCTCTAACTAACGGTTTTCCAGATAAGAACAGAACTGAAGTAGGAATCGGTTACTTTAGATTCGATACTCCCGATGGAAGTAAAGATGTATATATCGATGGTTCTTCAAATACTCTCGAAGGAGTGGCAGCGGCGATCAATGCTAACAATGTCGGGGTTAGAGCCTCTGTAATTCAAGACAGTGAAGATCCAGATCGACCATTTAAGCTTCTTTTGTCAGGAGATAATGTCGGTGATGACAATAGAATAAATTATCCAACCTTGTACTTTCTAGATGGTGACCAAGATATTTTCTTTGAAGGATCTAGAGAGGCCAAGAATGGTGTCGTTAAAGTTGATGGATTCGAAATCGAAACCAATGAAAATAAACTCGAAGGACTTATTCCTGGCGTTACTCTTGACCTAAAGCAAGCAGCTCCAGGTCGACAAGTGAATGTGACAGTTAAAGAAGACCTTGAAGTCGTTGTTGGTAAAGTGGGTGATTTTGTAAAGGGAATGAACGAAGTCTTAGGCTTTATTCAGCAACAAAATAGTATCGATTCAAATACTGATACATCTCGGACTCTTGGCGGAGATACTCTTCTTCGAACTGTAGAAAGCAGAATGAGGTCCTTGATTTTGAATCCGCAAATTGGAGTCAAAGGACCGATTAAACGTCTTAATCAGATTGGTATAGAGTTCAATAGAAGTGGTACCTTAGATTTTAACAAAGAAAGATTTAATAAAGCTGTGGCTTCAGACCCTCAGGCTGTAAGTCAACTTTTTGCGGGTGATGGTTTCGCAACAGGTGTTATTCCATCGGTAAGAAGAACAGTTGGAAATCTCTTAAACTCGGCGTTTGGTCCTATTTCTAATAGAAAACGTGGACTTCAGCAGAGAATTCGTCGAGCAGACCAACAAATAGAAAATAAAGAGCGACAGCTAGTTCGAAAGGAACAAAATCTTAGGAAGAAATTTGGACGACTTGAGGAGACTGTTTCTAGACTTAAATCACAAGGTGCTGCGCTTGGAGCACTAGGTGGTGGCGGCGGAGGTCTACTTTCTCAATTAGGAGCAGGTTAGATTTTAAAAAATTTGATAAACTAAATAAGTAATCAAATGGAGTAATATGAGCAACCCATATCAAAAATATAAAACGGCTTCAGTAAAGAGTGCTTCTAAAGAAAAGCTACTCCTTATGCTTTATGAAGGTGCTATAAAGTTCATGAAGAAAGCCATTATAGCTATTGATAAAAATGATATTGCTGAAAGAGGTGAGAATATTAGTCGAGCCTTCGATATCGTTTTGGAGCTCATGAATACTTTAGATCATAAGGTTGGCGGTGATATAGCCTCGAACCTAGAACAACTCTATATGTTTATTACGGACGAGTTAACTGCAGCAAATTTAAATAATGATAAAGCAAGACTCGAAAACGCATTGAAAATAATGACGACCTTATACGATGGTTGGAAAGATGCGATTGAACAGCTTAAGAAAAGCGATAAAAGGCCATAATTGGGAGAAGTCTTATGGATAGAATCGTACAACTAGTTTCCGAAAGAAATCATTACTTAGAGAACTTCATTACTTTAAATAAAAAAGAGCTCGAGAAGTTTCGCCAAAATGATTTTGAAGACGTTGAGAAGTTTTATGAGACGAGGGATCGTATTCTAAAGTTGTTGGGTGATATTGAAGATCTGATTAGCGTTGAGCTTGAGTCTCCTGGAGTTGCTAAGATTCTTTCGGATAATGATAAAAAAGTTATTCGATCTCAGATTAGAAGAAAAGAAGAACTTACCCAGACGATCATAGAGCAGGATATTGAATTGATAGCCATGTTGGATAAAGAAAAGAAGAAGATTTACTCTGAAGTCCAGTCGATTAAAAAGGGTCGCAAAGTTATCGGTGCTTACAAATCTAAAACCTCACCTAACCCTTAGTCCTTCTTGTAACAAATAAAAGCCAAAAATCTGACGCTCCATCGACAGCAAGTCAAAACGCTGTCGATATTTTTTTTCATTTCAAAATAGATCGTGAATAGAGATGGCATCCTGGTTGCTTTACATGAGTGTGTCCATGGAGGGGCGTATGACTGGACCGATGTCAGATATTACAAATCAAAATCATGTAGAAATGCGGGGCGCAGTCTCATCTGAAGACCAACTGCTGTTCAACGCATTGGTGCTTATTCAGAATCAAGAGTTTGAGTTAGCTGCGGGAATGCTTAATCATGCGGTTCAGCTTCATCCAAACAATCAGGATATAAGATATTGGTTTGCACTAAGTCTCAGAGAAAGTGGGCACGTTGATGAGTCGATTGAGCAGTTCTTAAATTTTATTCATGAAGAAAGTTCATCGGATCATATCTTTAGGTTTGCCGAGACATTGTATCTCGCTGGAAAAGACAAACAGAGCATATCGATTTTTCAGTTGTTCTTTATCCGGGCGGAAGATGAGAGTGTCCATCTGTATGATGCTTTTAAATATTATGGAAATGTTTTGGTTCGTCTGGGTGACTATGATGAGGCTGAAGAAGCATATCACAAGGCGTTCGCTCTAAAACCTAACTGTACCGATTTGCTAGTTAACTATGGAACACTCGCCCTTCAAAAAGACCGGACTGAAGATGCCCTTGTTAGATTTAGAGAAGCTATAAACATCGACCGTGACTGCGTTAAGGCTTGGGTAGGTCTCGCAATGGTTCATCGTTCTCTAGGGGATTATGAATTGGCCTGGGGAAATTTGAAGGAAGCAATAAGAATTGATATTTCCAACGAAACAGCTCAGGACCTGTTTGTTAGTTGGAGTGTTATGGAAGGGCAGTGGCAACAGGCACTAGATTTACTAGAAAAAGTCGAAGCCTCTGGTGAAGCTAAAAGAAGTCATATGAATTTGATGGCTAAAATCAATTTTAAGATGGGTCGATATCATCAGCTTCAGAAAGTTCTAGAGAGGATTAAAACTGATTTTGAAATGGCTAGTGATCAAGAGGTTGAGGAAATTAGTTCGATTATAAAATGTCTCGAGAGTATGGAGAGTGACAATGATTGAGGAGCTCAATTCCAAATCCGGTCATCCGGTACTCAAGCGAGATGGTAAGCTGCTAGCCAGTAAATATGATCCAGTTGCAGAAGCGAAATTGTTTGTGGACTCTCTACAATTAGACCTAACTCAGTTCCAAGTTTTGTTTCTTCTAGGGGCGGGCTGTGGGTATCAAATTCTTGAGATAGATAAAAGGTTTCCCAATATAGAGTTAGTAGTGATCGAAGAAGATGAAGCCTTGGTAACATGGAATAAAGAAGTTCATGGATTGGAGAATACAAATTTTCATAGCCTTGAGGTCGATTGTTCCGCCTCCACCCTGATGCTTCAAAACTATCTGTATCAAATCTACGGTGTTTGTTTTTCACAGGGATATCAGGATAACAATAAGGGTAGGTTCTATAGTGAGTACTATACAACTTTGATTACTAGAGACTCTAGCTCGATTGAATATTGTTTGAAGGCCCTCAGGATCAAGAATAGTTTCCCGAAATTGAAGCAGAGCTTTGTGGAAGGGGAGATTACTGTAAAAGATCTTGAGCTGTCCGTTAAAGAAGCGGATATGGATACGACATTGAATACAGACTTTCAAATACTCCGGGAGCTTATAGCATGAAGATCTTAGTGGTTCAGCTTCTTAGAATGGGTGACGTTGTCATGTCTACTCCTGTTCTTAAAGGTTTAAGGAAAAAGTATCCAGAAGCTCAGATAGAAATATTAATAAATAAAGAGTGTCGAAAAATTGGTCCATTTTTGCCTGAAGTTTCCAAGGTACATTATTTTGATAGATCAGGGCTCCAGGACTCAATAGCACACGGTGACCGATCTCTATTAGAAGCCTTTTCTCGTTTAAGAGTCTTTTTTGATGAGATTAACTCAAACCAATATGATTTAGTGATTAATTTAACCCATACTAGATTGAGTGGTCATATTTGTTCTCGTATTTACTCCAATGAAAAGATTGGTTTAAGTATTGAAAATCAAACTCCAGAGTTTGGAGGCTCTTGGTTTCAATTCCTCAATGAACATGGGTCAGGTGAAAGAGAAGATTGTTTTCATTTCAGTGATATTTTCTACTATGGCGCTCAGTTACCTGGTGCCGTTCAAAACTACTCAGTTATTGAAGATGAGGATGCCAAGTCTAGAGTGCTCTCGACATTTGGAGGGATTGAGAACCTGGTTACTGTCCAGGCATTTACCTCAGATACTAAGAAGAACTACGGAGAAGTTAACTGGGTAAAATTTGCTATTCGATTTTATGCACTCAATCCTCAGGCTACTTTGGTCTTTGTTGGTTCACCAGCTGAGAAAGAGAGTATAGATAAAATTACAAATCATTTGGTAAGTGAAGGGTATTCAGCCTTTTCATATATCTGTGATATAGGTGAGTTAGTAAGCTTGTTAAAGTTATCGACTATATTGGTCTCTGGAGATACTTTAACGAAGCATTTAGGTGTTGCGGTAGATATACCTGTTGTTGAGATATCTTTAGGTTCTAGTGATAAAGTTAGAACAGGTCCATTTTCAGAAAACTCAATAGTCGTTAGTTCTAAGGAGCTTTGTGCTCCCTGTGGACACTCTGAGAAGTGTTTCAGAACTTTTCATGCATGTGCTGACTCTGTCCTGCCAAGTACGCTTGCTATGCTTGCTCATTACAGGTCTGTAGACGACTGGGAGTCCATCTATCAATTGGCTGGAGAAGTCGCAGATCAATGTGAAATTTCGATCACTAAGCGCGGGGAGTTGCCGACTTGGAATTTGAGTTCAATCAATGAGCCTTTTTGCGAGAAGGCTATTGCTAAGTGGGTAAGTAAAGTTTCTTGGTACCTGTTTCTCCAGTGTCGAGATTCAGGCGGGCTTTTTGAAATGGGTACCGAAACATACAAACTTCATAAAGCTTTAGAAATGACTCACTCTCATATAGAACCCTCCGATTGGAAATATATGTATGCCCAACTTAGTAGAATCTATTTTGAGCTTGAGGAGAGGCTGAGTGGTTTTATAGAAGAGGTCAGGGTTTCTGCTCCCAAGTACGAAGATAAAGAGACCATGGTTGCTATAAAAACAGAGTTGATTGAAATGCGTAGAGAGTTCAGTGTGTTTTTCTTTCTTGAGTCTTATTTAGAATCGTTTGATTTCATATACGAAGATTCGATTTCTAGTCCATTTGTCATTTTTCGACGAATGATAATGCTTTTAACAGAGATGAGAGATCGCTTGGTGATTGAAGGTAAAGTGACTCAATCACTAGTATCGAGAGTAGAGGAAGTTTATGGAAGAGAAATTTAAACACGTTTTCAAGAAAGCTTTAGGCTTGGTGAATCTTGAAATTAAGAATAATCAATCAAAGGGAAATAAGTCTGGTAAGGACTTAAGATTAAAGTTACTCGCAGAATTACTTAAGGAGCAAGTTCCCCATGAAAACTCTAGTTATACAGCTCGCTAGATTCGGAGACCTCTATCAAACGTGGCCTGTTCTTAGGGCTCTAAAGTCCGAGGGGCATGAGGTTCATGTACTGTGTCGAAGTAAGTTCTCTGGAGGCTTAAAAGGTCTTGATCAAGTTGACGGGATCATCGAATTAGATTCAAAAGATGTTCTTCGCGGAGTCCTAGCTAATAATAATGTCGGTGAAAGTCTATTTGTAATTGATGATTTCATCGAAACCGTGCGCAAAAGCGATTTCGATAAAGTTATTAATTTGAGTTTTTCTCCACTTTCTTCTTATCTGACCTATGAGTTGTCGAAGGGAATCAAGGAAGTACGAGGCTATTCTAGATTTGAGGATGACTATCTTAGAATTGATGACGATGCTAGTGCATACTTCTTTGCACAGACGGGCCCTGGAAAAGCTAATAACTTTGGAGTTACTGACCTCTTTGCTCAAGTTGCTCAGGTCACGCTTTCGGAAGACGATTGGCTTACTGAATATGTGGCCGATGAATCAAAAACAAGACCTGTGGTGGTTTGTCATTTAGGGGCGAGTCAGGCTAAAAAATCATTTTCTCCAAAAGTCATTGCCGCCGCAATTGATGAAGTATCGAATTCAATCGACATAGATGTAGTGCTAATCGGTTCGAAGGCTGAAGAGCACCTGGCTAGCGAGTTTTTTAGTAGTTCTAAAAGAAGCGATATTTCAAATTTAGTAGGAAAGACACGTATAGAGGAACTTTTTAATGTCATAGGAAATGCCGATGTTTTGATAGGTGCAGATAGTGCACCCATGCATATTGCATCCTTAGTCAATACTCAGGCCTTAAACTTAAGTTGTAAAAGTGTGTCCTTTCGGGAGACTGGACCACGGTCCTGGGGCAGTCGAGTTTTAATGTTTGAAACTCCGAGCCAAGCAAGTAGCGAGAAGATCGCCGTAGAATTAAGGTCCATG
>CAZFYV010000022.1:19419-22167 GCA_964523195.1 uncultured Pseudobdellovibrionaceae bacterium | reverse complement strand
CGGTCTCTGTGACCTTAGAAATTGATGGAAAGAAAAGTCAGTTCGATATGGCCCCTGACGAAATTAGAACTATAAGAGCTCAAACAGCCATTAAGATTTCAGTTTCTAATGGTGGTGCTATCAATATCACACGAAACGGAAGAGACCTGGGTATACCAGGCAATCTAAACGAACCTATTAATTTGGAATACTAAATTGGATAGAACTTTTTATTCTCTTTGGCTTATTAGCCTAGGGATTAAAATCATAATCTGCGCACTATTTCCCTTAGCTCCCGATGAAGCCTACTATTGGCTTTGGAGTTTAAACCCACAACTCTCCTATTATGATCATCCTCCGATCGTCGGATGGCTTTTTATTCCTTTGAATTCATTGACCGAATATGAAGGACTCATGAGATTGCCATTGGTACTTGTCGGACACTGTACTTATATTGTCTGGGCTAAAATCCTATCAGCACTTAATATAAAACATATCAATTCTTGGCTTTTTATAGCCTTGTTTTCTCCACTACTTGGATTGGGCTCACTAGCGGCTACTCCAGATGTACCCCTTGTGTTTTTCTGGAGCCTGAGCTTATTGGCATTTATAAAGAGTATAAATACAAAATCTTGGATTTGGTATTCACTCTTAGGGGTATTTCTAGGCCTAGGTTTCTGTTCTAAGTATATGATCGTACTCTTTGTTCCTAGCCTGTTTATAGCTTTACTCTACGCGAGAAGTTTTGGTCAGATTAAATGGGCTTATGTTCCTCTGACGATTGTTTTTGGTCTCGTTTTTTGCTTACCAGTGCTCCTCTGGAATCATCAAAATGAATGGATTTCTTTTAAGTTCCAACTTAATCATGGTCTATCTAGTAAAGCTTGGTCTTATAAATACGTATTAGAGTATGTGGGTGGCCAAATCGCCCTAATATTTCCATTGCTGCTGATTGACTTATTTACTAAGAACAAAACCAAAGAAGCAAAGCTACTTTTTTCATTTACAGTTTTTCCTTTGCTATTCTTTCTCTACTCTTCATTTAAAGCCCATGTTGAAGCAAACTGGCCAATAATTGCTTACCCATCTCTTTATGCCCTTACCGTTTTGAAGGGCTCTATAAAAAGAGTTCAGATAACACTTATTTTTTGGGCGACTGTAATTTTGATTTTGTTTACCCAGATTGCTTTAGAGTATTTACCAATCGACAACTCAAAATTAAAAATTTATGAATCCATGAAATTTTCGGTAGTTGTTTCAGATTATAAAAACAGAAGCCTTGATGAAAACACTCAGGTTTTTACAGCTAGTTATCAGATGGCAAGTGTAGTGAGTTTAAAAGCTAACCAAATTGTTCCAAAACTAAAGGGACTCAACAGAGTCGACTATTTCGATTTTCGAAGTGATTCAACGCCATCTAAAGAAAAAGTTGTGCTCTATCTTCAAAACGATCAACGTCCACCGGATGAAGTGCTCAAGTTGGGATATAAAATCGATAATAAGAGAAAATTAAACCAACACTTTCAGGTTGTGGAACTCAGTAGGACTAAATGAAAAGATTAATACTCGCGGGTATGACCATTTTTTTACTGCTGATCTATCTATTGTATATTTCTCAATTTGAAATCTATGTTGCTGAAGAGAAGCTTGAACTCGAAACTAAGGGCATTTTTTATGATTACAAAGGGGCTTTTCACGTTCATACCAGTAAAGGTCAAGGTCGGTATTCAACGCGAGATGTGTTAATCGAGGCCAATAGAGCTGGCTTAGATTTTGTTGTTTTTAGTGATTTAAATATTTTCGACGATCAAACATCGTTTGAAGGCTACTACCGAAACACACTTGGTATACAAGCAAGACAATTTAGCTATCTAGACTCAAGGGTCGTTCTTGTTGAGTCAGATAATAAAACACGTTTTGAAAATCTCAACGAAGCTCAATTATACCTAACAGATAAACTAACTGACTCAAAGATTGATGAAAGTATTTTTGTTAGCCTTTCTCACCCCAACAAACCGGGCTATAAGTTTGATAAGAAACTCTGGGATGGCTTGCACTCGATCGAAGTTGTTAACTTTAAGTCTATTTGGCAAAACTCGTGGACGGAATCAAAGGCGTCTTTTCTATACAGCATACTTTCTTATCCTTTTAATAAAAACTTGGCTTTGCTACGTATCTTTGAAGATCCGATCAAAAATATCGAACTTTGGGATCAAAATACAGCACCTAACCGAAGGGTAACTGGAGTTTTGGCAAATCATGCGACGGCGAAAACTAAAAACCTGATTGGGGTAAACTTTGAATTTCCAAGTTACCATCATTCATTTTCTATTGGGTCCAATCATTTACTTTTGAAATCTGAACTCACAGGAGATAAAACAAAAGATCGAGCCAAAGTCTTTAACGCACTTTTAAATGGTCAATTTTATTTTTCACTAGATATGCTTGAAGATCCATCTGGATTTGAAGCCTATATCACAAACCGAAATGAAGTTTACCCCCTTGGAAGCAAAGTTCCTTTTGCAAAAAATCTAGAGCTCAAGGTCAATCTCCCTCATAAAATTAAAATTCCATTTGAGATAATAGTTTTCAGAAACGGCGAGCGCGTCGGAACCTATAATCAAAACAATGTTTCTTTTCCTATAAAGAGCACTGGCGCTTATAGAGTTTCTGTTAGAGTTATACCGACACTCCCACTTCCGGATGGCAAGAGATGGTTTACCTGGATTTATGCTAATCCTCTTTACGTATATTCTGAGGACTCAAATC